>JBKPBJ010000367.1:0-8516 GCA_046726875.1 Verrucomicrobiota bacterium | reverse complement strand
CCGGTTGAATGCGCGTTGGAAATCAGCCGCGCACTCAAGCAGCATCCGGAACTTCAGCTGCGAATGGGCATACACAGTGGACCCGTGAGTGGGGTCATCGACGCAACCGGAAAAGCGAACGTGGCTGGCTCCGGCATCAATATCGCACAGCGGGTTATGGACTGCGGGGATGCCGGGCACATTTTGCTGTCGAAGCACGTCGCTGAAGATCTAGAGGAATACCCCCACTGGCAGCCGCACCTGCATGAACTTGGTGAGTGTGAAGTAAAACATGGCGTTCGCCTCTCCGTGGTGAATCTGTACACGGAGGAGCTTGGGAACCCGGCAGTGCCGGAAAAGCTGAAAGCGGCGCGTGTCGCTGCTGCTGCACGAAAAAAACGTGCCGTTACCCGATGGCTGTCATCAGGCGTGGTGAGTCTGCTGGCTGTGATTGCCTTGATCGGTTTTCTCCTTTTTCGTTATAGACGACCACTTGCCACGGTCGAGTTACCAGTTCCCGAGAAGAGCATCGCCGTTCTTCCGTTCGAAAATTTGAGTAATGAGAAAGAGAATGCCTATTTCGCTGATGGCGTACAGGACGAAATCCTCACTGGCCTTTCCAGAGTTGCCGACCTGAAAGTGATCAGCCGCACATCGGTGATGCAGTACAAGGCCGGACCGAGGCGGAACCTGCGTGAGGTCGCGATTGACTTGGGCGTAGCGCACGTGTTGGAAGGCACAGTGCAGCGCGCAGGCAGTCGAGTGCGCATCAACGCTCAGTTGATCGATGCGCGGACGGATAGCCAGCTTTGGGCGGAACGCTACGATCGCGATGTCGCCGATGTGTTTGAAATCGAAAGCGAGGTGGCCGGGAAGATAATCGCGCAACTCCAAGCCAGAATCTCGCCTAGTGAAAAGGCGGCGATCGAGCAAAAACCAACGGCTGATCTAGCTGCTCACGATCTGTACGTTCGGGCCAAAACGCTCATCACGACTGCTGTTTTCAGTACCCCTCAAGCGGAGAGCTTGTCCGAGGCCGTCCGCCTGCTGGATCGGGCAATCGAACGCGATCCCGGCTTCGCGCTTGCATATTACCAACTGGCCCACGCTCACGATCTGCTCTACTTCACTGGTACGGATCACACTCCTGCGCGGTTAGCTCTGGCAGACGCGGCAATCCAATCTCTGCTTCGCATCCGTCCAAATTCGGGCGAAGGGCATCTCGCAGTCGCCGAACATTTGTACTGGGGCTATCTCGATTACGATCGCGCTCGAGACGAGCTTAGTTTGGCACAGAAGAGTTTGCCTAACGAGCCGCTTGCTTTTGTGCTAGCCGGTTATATCGATCGAAGGCAAGGGCGGTGGGATCAATCGACCAGAAATCTTGAGCGTGCTATCGAGCTCGACCCGCAAAACCCTGCAGTCCTCCAACAACTGGCTAATAGTTATCGGTATCTGCGCCGTTACGTCGATGAAAAGCGTGTATTCGACCGCGCAATCGCTGTTGCTCCCAAGGATGGGGCGCTACGAGCTTCACGCGCAGAGGTCGAGCTCAACTGGCATGCCGATCCGCGCCCGCTGATCTCGACAATTGGCGAGATTCTTGCGGAGGACCCCAGCGAAAGTAAAAACATAGCTTTCCTTTGGCTTCACGGATGCCTGTGCACGCGCGATTTTGAGTGCGCGCGTCGCGCTATGGATGCGCTGCCGATCGACGGCTGTTTCGACGACACCATTCCGGTTCCGCGATCTTGGTGTGAAGGCGTAGTGGCTCAGATGGGCGGTGATAAAGCGGCAGCGAGCGCTGCATTTACCAACGCGCGAGCCGAAGCAGCAACGTTGGTTGGAGAGCAACCTGATTACGCGGCAGGGCTTTGTGTGCTGGCGATGACTGAAGCGGCCTTGGGCCGCAAGGAGGACGCAATTCGAGAAATCCGCAACGCGGTTGAAATCTTACCGGTAACGAAAGATGCCATTATTGGTGCCCTATTAGTGAAGTATTTAGCGCTTGTCTATGCGTGGACTGGTGAGAAGGATCTTGCGTTAGAGCAGTTAACGATCGCGGCGAAGCTTCCCTGCTTGTTAAGCTATGGTGACCTCCGTTTGCACCCATATTGGAACCCTTTGCGCGGCGATCCGCGCTTTGATAAAATTGTTAGTTCGCTTGCTCCAAAGTAGTTTGTTCGCTGCAACTATCCCCCGACCGCTTGGTAATGGCCGAGCCCGCGTTGCCACATGAAGCGCGCCCACGTCCACGTGAGTAGGAGCCAGCCAGTTTGGATCGCCAGCGCTTGCACAAGCTCGGTTCCTTTTAATCGGCCGAGAAAGATCGCCACCGGACAAAACAATTCATAGTAAAACGGCAGCCATTTCATCACCGCTTGGACTGCGGCCGGCATGATGTCGATGGGAAACATCTGGCCACCCAGGAAATATTCGAACGAATACACGATGAACACGATGGTCGAGATCTCCAAAATCCAGAACGCAAACATCGCCAGACTGTAGGTGATGAAGAATTGAATGAACGCGGCCATCACGGTCGAGATCACCGTTAACACGTACACCAGCGGATCGGTCGGCAGCGCGACGTACTCTCGGAAATAAATGAAGATCAGCGCGATTGGCGGCAGAGTGACGAAGCTGTAAACGAGACGACCACTCAAAAAAATGCTGGTCCGGTACGCGAGATAACTCATCGGCTTCGTGAGCAGCGCGTTGATCTGGCCTTCGCGAATGTCGGCGGCGATTTGAAATTCGTCCTCGGTCGGCACGACCAGGTTGCTGACCAGAATCGTGAGCAAATAATAATAAATCATCGAGCCATAATCGTAGCCGTGCAGTCCGCCGCCGCGCTCCTTGAACACCGCCGCCCAGAGAAACACGGTCCCGGCCAGCGGGATCAACCCGAAGAGCGCGCGCAGAAAATAGTTCCAGCGATAAACGAACGTGTTCTGGAGCCCGATGTTAAAAACCGAAGCGTACTTCTGCAGACTCATACTCCTGCTCATATTTTGGCTCCTGCTCTCCTTTTGCCTGCTAATGGCGAAATCCGAATGACTAATGACGAAACAATGACGAAATCCGAATTACCAAACAAGCACCTACTGCGGTTCGTCGTTCGAGCATTGGGAATTCCTTCGACATTCGGCATTCGTGCTTCGTCATTTTTTCTCGGTCAGCTCCACCGCGAGATTTATCGCCGCGATCATGCTGTCGGGTCGCGCGATTCCTTTACCGGCGATCTCGAATGCGGTGCCGTGGTCAGGACTGGTGCGAGGAAACGGCAGGCCTAGTGTTACGTTCACGCCGCTGTGGAACGCGTGCAGCTTCAACGGAATCAATCCCTGATCGTGATACATGCAAAGCACCGCATCGAATTCGCCTTCAATCGCGCGGTGAAAGACCGTGTCGGGTGAAACCGGCCCAATGAAAAGTGATCGGTGATCCGCCTCTGCCAAGGCTACGGCGGATAAATCAGTGATCCGCCTTCGCCGAGCCTTCGGCGGACAAGTCAGTAATCGGTTTAATTCCTCGACAGCTGGCGCGATAATTTCGATTTCTTCGCGGCCCAGTTTGCCGGATTCGCCGGCGTGCGGATTTAGTCCGGCAACGGCAATGCGTGGCGGCGGACTCTCCGGGTCATTCTTTGACGCTCTGCGGCGTCGTACAAAATCCAGAAGCAACGAGCCGACTCGGACAATCTCCGATTGCGTAACAGAGCGCGGCACTTTGCGCAGCCGAATGTGGGCTGTGACCAGCGCGACCGTGAGCTTTCCACCGGCCAAACACATCGCGAAATCTTTGACACCACAACGCTCCGCAAAGAATTCTGTTTGTCCCGGGAACCTGAAGCCGATTTCGTACATCCGGGCTTTGTGAACGGGCCCGGTCACAACGGCGTCGAGTTCGCCGCGGCGAGCGAGTGTGACCGCCTCCTCGAGCGCAGCCGCGGCGGCACGCGCTGTTTCGGGGGTCGGTTCGCCGGGCTTACAATCTGGCTGGCCGCCGATGACTACGTATTTAGTCGAATCGGGAACGCGCCCCGATTCCAGCGCGAGCTCGACAATCTCCGGCCCGATTCCGGCGCAATCGCCAAGCGTGATGCCGATACGCCGCTGTCTCCTGCTCCTGCTCATGCTCGTGATCGTAATCGAATTTGTTCAATCGAGCACCATCCTCCGCACTGCTCCGGCTTGGCAAGCGAGCAGGGATTGGAGCGACAAGGAAGAAAACGAAGACTAAGCGGAAGAGGAAGAGCGGAATTGCGCTAGAAAGTCTTGATGTAGGCTTTTTGCCGCAGGCTGGCGAGCCAGCGTTCCTGGATTTGCTGGGCTTCTTCCTGGACCAGCTTTTTCTCGATGTCGGCGCGCACTTCGGTGAGCGATTTCGTGCTGCCGCCGTGTTTATCCTCGACCTTCAATATGTAATAATTGCCGGCGTAATCGACGATGTTGCTGACTCGGCCGACGGGCATGTTGAATGCGAACTTTTCCAGTGGCTCCGCCAGAGTTTTGCGTTCAATCCACCCCCAGTCGCCGCCGTTGTCCTTCGTGCTGTCCTCAGAATACATCTGCGCCATCTCCTCGAACTCCGCGCCACCGGCCAGTTTGCCGAGCACTTGTTCGGCAAGTTCTTTTTGCGCGGGCGCGCTCGCCGTATCCTTGTTGCCGGGAATCATGATCATTCGCAATTTGATCTGTTCCTTGGACGTAAATTCATCGCGATGTTTCCTGTAATATTCGTCGATCTTCGTGGGCGAAATAATCTGGTTGGTCTTCACGTTGTGACTGCGCATTGCTCCCACAATAATTTTTTCCATCTCTTTTTGTTTGAACTCGCCCAACGTGTAGTTCTGCGCCTCAAGCGTTTTGACAAACGTGTTGCGGTCGCCGCCAAACGATTCACGGATGATCTGATTGACTCGTTGGTCCACGATGTGATCGGGGATTTCGTAGCTCTCCTTTTTAAACGCTTGAATCACGAGGCGTCGATCGATCAGGTCTTTCAAGGCGAGTTGGCGCAACTCCGTCAATTTCTTTTCAAGGTCGTGCCCGGTGTACTGCTGGCGGAGCAGGCGTTCCTGTGGCGCGGACAGCGCGCGCACTTGCGAGTAGGTAATGACCTCACCGTTTACGACCGCAGCCATGCCATCCACGACGGTGGGTTCCCCCTCAGCAGCTGCGACGTTACAGATCGGGACTAGAGCAAGTGCCCCGACTGCCAGCAAAACGGTCACAAACGGACGCATGAAATTACTCATAATTTCTTGATCAGTTCGACAATTTCCGGGAGGTGTTGATCGATATCCGATCCAACTAAACGGGGGAATTTGCCCGCGACAAGTATAAAATCCCCATGCCGCGTCAACATCACTTTGCGCTCACGCACTTCCACACGGCTCACTCCTGATTCTGCCGCAGCAAGTTTGATCTCGAGCAGCGCGAACAAATTGTCAACGGCAGGCGGGAAAGGTCCAAAACGATCGCGCCAATCGCGGCGCAGTCGTTCCAATGTTTCGCGCGACGTGATCTCCGCAATCTCACGATACGATCGTATGCGCATGGCAGGGTCGCTCACGTAGGAGACCGGAATGAACGCTGGAATGCGCTCGGGTAGAGGCGCTTTTCCGACCCCGAAAGCACTCGGGGCTGGAAAGCCGTTGGGCCTTGTTGGCGGCGCGATGAACTCTGCTTCGTTTGTCACCACAAAATCGAGGCGCACGTCCACATCCAGCCGCAGTCGTGGCTTTTGTCCTTTCAACTGCGCCACGGCCTGCTTGAGCAACTGACAATACAAGTCGAAACCCACCGCCATGATGTGGCCGCTCTGAGCTGTTCCGAGAATGCTGCCCGCGCCGCGAATCTCCAGATCGCGCATGGCGATGCGAAAACCAGCGCCCAACGAGCTGTATTGCTTGATCGCGCTGATCCGCTTGCGCGCGGCACCGATGGTCATCATTTCGCGCGGCAGAAGCAGATAGGCATACGCCTTGTGCTCGGCCCGACCGACGCGTCCGCGCAATTGATACAAATCCGCCAGACCAAATTGATCCGCGCGATCGATGATGATCGTGTTTGCATTCGGAATATCGAGACCGCTTTCGATGATAGTCGTGCAAACGAGCACGTCCGTTTTTCCGGCGATAAATCGCGCCATCGCCGCTTCCAAATCGTCGGCGTCCATCTGGCCGTGGCCGATTTCAACTCTGGCCTGCGGACAAAGGTGCACGATCCGGTCGCGCACCCGCTCGATGCTGGCGATGCGGTTGTGCAAAAAGAACACCTGGCCCTGCCGCTCCAGTTCGCGATCTATCGCAGCGCGAATGATCCGCTCGTCGTACGCCGACACGACCGTTTCGACCGGCAAACGATTGGGCGGGGGAGTCTCGATTGTGGACATGTCTTTGACGCCCACCAGTGACAGATAAAGAGTGCGCGGGATGGGTGTGGCGGAAAGTGTCAGTACATCCACCAGCTTGAAGAGCTCTTTAAATTTCTCTTTGTGCAAAACGCCGAACCGCTGTTCCTCGTCGATCACCACCAGGCCGAGATCCTTGAAGACGAGGTCGCCGGAAATGAGTCGGTGCGTGCCGATCACGATGTCGACACCGCCTTCGCGCAACAATTGCAGCACTTTTTTCTGTTCGGAGTGCGAACGAAAACGGCTGAGCATTTCGATCCGCACCGGGTACTCAAGCATGCGCTGTCGGAAAACTTCGAAATGTTGTTGGGCGAGGACAGTCGTCGGCGCGAGCACGGCCACTTGCTTCCCGTCCATCACTGTCTTAAACGCGGCGCGCACTGCGACTTCCGTTTTGCCAAAGCCAACGTCGCCGCAGATCAGGCGATCCATCGGCCGCGGCCGTTCCATGTCGATCTTCGTGTCGATGATCGCCTTCATTTGGTCCGGGGTTTCCCGAAATGGAAATGAGTGTTCGAATTCGGCCTGCCATTTTGTGTCCGGTCCAAACGCGTAACCGGGTCGCATTTGTCGCTCCGCCTGGATCGCGAGCATTTTGCCTGCGTAATCGAAAATGGAAGCCGCGGCTTTGATTTTTGCCCGCGCCCATTTGCCGTCGCCGAGCGAACTGAGCGGCGGCGATTTTTTCCCTGCGCCGACGTAGCGCGAAACGAGATAGGCTTGCTCGAGAGGAACATAGAGCTTCGCTTCGTCGGCGAACTCGATCGCGAGAACTTCCTGTTTTCCATCCTGATCGGGCGCGACCGCCGGGCGCGCCAGATCCCGAAGTGACGGACCGCCCGGCGGTCGGTCCCTACCAATTTCCATCAACCCCACAAATCGCCCGATGCCGTGCTCAAGATGGACGACAAGATCGCCTTCAGCGAGTTCACTGAAATCGATCTGGGCGCGCTGACGTTCCGCGCGGCGCAGCCGCAAGAGCCTTCGAGGATGGACCGCGAAGCGCCCGAACAATTCCGCAGCCGAAAGGACGACGAGATTAGCTGCGGGAAAACAGAATCCTCGCGCAAGGGTGCCCTCGACGAAATCGACCCCTTTCAGGCCCGGAGGGCCGCCATTTGCCTCAACTGGCTGGGTCGCCCAGCCCCTTCTGCTCACCTCTGCTGATGTCCCGCCCCTTTGCTGTGGAAGGGGCTGCCCGCCAGAGGCGGGTCCGGCGACGCCCTCAACCGCGCCTGTCATGATTTCGCGGAACCGCTCGATCTCGCCTTCAGTTTGAAAATAAATGACGACTCTGGCGTTGTTCGCGCGCCATTCTTTCAATCGATCAACGAACTGCGCGCGTTTTGCCTCGGCGAGCACAAGATCGCCGGCGCCAAACTCTCCAATCTCGCAATCCTGAAACGCGCCGCTGAAATCTTCCGGGCCGGTTTCAATCCAGCCTTCGCTGATTTGGATGTGGCCGCCCGAAACTCGACGGCTTAAAGCCGTCGAGTTTTCAGCCGGTTCGATGTCGATGACCAAATCGCTCTCGCGGATGTAATCGCGGACAGAGCCGCTTTGGTCTTCTATCAAGGAAGGGCGATCTCCAGATCGCCCCGGCGGCGGACTGGAGACCGTCGCTCCTTGTCGGCCAAGCAGAATATCGATCGATCGCAAATCGCGCACGGAGGTTTGCGTGTCGATATCGAACCCGCGCAGCGATTCGATTTGGTCGCCGAAAAATTCCAGACGGAACGGTAACGGTGCCTGCCAGGAGTAAAGATCGACGATGCCGCCGCGGACGGCGAACTGGCCACGCGTGGTGACTTGGGAGACGCGTTCGTACCCGCTGGCCGCGAGTTGTTCGAAAAGCTCTTCCATTTTCGCCGTTGCTCCGCGTCGGAGCTGAACAACCGCGGATTTAAGGGTGCCGCGCTTCGGTGCAGCTTGATCGAGACCTGCGCTTGTCGCTACGATAATCCTCAAACCCAGGTCGCGGTCGATTTGCAAAAACAACGCCAGCCGTTCCGCTGCGATTTCCGGATCGGGCAAAACATTTTCGATTCCGGTCAGCTCTGCTTCTGGCAGGAACAGCGCATCTGGCTGCCAGTTGAGCAAGCTTTCGTAAAAAA
>JBKPBJ010000366.1:0-8203 GCA_046726875.1 Verrucomicrobiota bacterium | reverse complement strand
TGGGTTTTCAAGCGCTCTTTCACAACACCACCGGCAACCTCAACACCGCAGAAGGATTTCGCGCGCTTTTCAACAACACCAGTGGCATCCGAAACACGGCCAACGGCTTTAATGCCCTTACAAACAACACCACTGGAAACCAAAACACGGCCACTGGCGCTGCAGCGCTCAAGAGCAACACCGCAGGAACCGAAAACACAGCCAATGGAGCGTTCGCTCTTTTCAGCAACGTCACTGGCAGCGACAACACCGCCAATGGAGCGTTCGCTCTTTTCAGCAACATCACTGGCAGCGACAACACCGCAAACGGCGTAGGTGCTCTCCAAAGTAATACCGAAGGGGTGGACAACACCGCCAATGGAGCGTTCGCTCTTTTCAGCAACATCACTGGCAATTTCAACACGGCCACGGGCAATCGCTCGCTTGTGACCAACACGACTGGCGCCTTTAATACAGCCACCGGCGATTTTTCGCTGCACAGCAACACCACTGGCAACTTTAACACCGCCACTGGCGAAAGTGCGCTCCGGAACAACCTCGGTAGCTTTAACACTGCCGATGGGCAGAATGCGCTCCAGAGCAACACCACCGGCGGCTCCAACACCGCTGCCGGGCAGAATGCGCTCTTTAATAATACCATCGGCGGCTCAAACACCGCTGCCGGGCAGAATGCGCTCTTTAGCAACACTACCGGCGAAGAGAACACAGCCACCGGTGTTTCAGCGCTCAATTTTAATACCACTGGGGACAACAACACAGCCAATGGTTTTGATGCGCTTGAAAACAACAGCACCGGCCACGACAACACGGCGGTCGGTTTTGAAGCGCTGCGAGACACCACCGGTACCAATAACACGGCCCTCGGTAGCGAAGCTGGAGTTGCCCTAACCTCGGGCAACAACAACATCGATATCAATAACCTCGGCTTTCCCGACGACTCCGGCACAATCCGCATTGGCATAAATGGCCTACAGACCAGAGCCTTTATCGCCGGAATTAGTGGGGTGTCGGTTACAGGTGCGGCAGTCCTTGTCAACAGCAACGGTCAACTGGGCGTGGCGGCCTCCTCGGCCCGATTTAAGAAAGACATTCAGAGCATGAACCAGGCGAGCGACGCGCTGCTGGCGCTCCGGCCAGTGACGTTCCAGTACAAGGAAGAAATTGATCCACAAGGCATCCCGCAGTTCGGTCTCATCGCCGAAGAAGTGGTAAAAGTGAATCCGGCTCTGGTGACCCGCGACGCCAAGGGCGAAATCTACACGGTGCGCTATGACGCGGTGAACGCGATGTTGCTCAATGAGTTTCTCAAAGAGCACCGCAAGAATGAGGAACAAGAAAAGACAATCGCAGAGCTAAAATCTGGAATGACGGCCCTCGCAACAACCGTGAAAGAGCAGGCAGCGCAAATCCAGAAAGTGAGCGCACAGCTTGAAGCGAGCAAACCTGCGCCGCAAGTGGTCAACAATCCCTAGAGCCGCGTCAGGGTCCTTCGCGCGCGCGACACCGTAACGGGCAGATCCCTCCGGTCGCCCCATGGATCCCTTGCATGAATGCCTTTGTTTGAATTCCTAATCTGCCGATGCGAATCGTGTTGGACTCGCTAGCCGCTCCTAAAGAGGAAAGATAGATGTTGTTATCGCCTGTGCTGAAGTTACTTCCTGCACCGTTGCCAACACCAATGTTATTGGTGCCGGTGTTATTAAAAAGCGCATTAGAACCTATGGCGGTGTTGGCGCCGCCGGTTTGGTTGTGATAGAGCGCTTGAGCGCCGATGGCCGTGTTGCCAACACCGCTGCTGTTAGCGAAGAGTGCGGCAGAACCGTCAGCCGTGTTGCTGCTGGCGTTGTTGAAAGAGAGCGCAAAAGAACCGTTGGCCGTGTTGTCGTGGCCGGTGGTATTACGAAAGAGCGCTGCAAAACCGTTGGCCGTGTTGTCGGCGCCCCTGGTGTTGTCTTGGAGCGCTCCAGAACCGATGGCCGTGTTGTCATAGCCGAATGTATTAGAATGGACCGCATAGAAACCAAAGGCTGAATCATTAACGCCGGTGCTGGTGGCGTTGAACGCTCCAATGCCGTAATAGGTATCAGTGATGTCCACGGCCTTTACTTGCACCAGCAGGGCAAGATTGCTGAGCGCGAATACGATGATAAACAGTCGAGCTTCTATCTCCGGTGTATTCATTACGGCTGGGCCAATGCGGTAAACGCCACGACGTTTTCCGCCTTGCCAGATTGAGGAGCGATCTTCCAATAACGTTCTGCTTCCTCCGGAAGCACAAGTTCGCGATAAGTTGAGTAAAGCACCTGCGGACTGGTATGCCCCAACTCCGAGGCGACGCGGGGCGCATCGTGAGTCGCAGCCAAACGATATGAGGCGAAGCTATGGCGTAGACCGTTCTTCGGCCAGCGCGTCAGACCAGCGTCCTTACGAATCGCGTCGAGTTTCTTACGCGCATTCACCGGCACCACTGCGCCGGTCATTCCCGCATAAGGTCTTAACCAGTCGCAAAGGTTAGGTTGCATCTCAACAATCCTGCGACGCGCAGACCTGGCCTTGCTGGATTTTATTTCAATGTGTCCGCGCCTCTGATCAATCTCCGCCCAATCGAGCCGTTTGATCTCAGCTTCGCGCAGACCTGCAAATGCACCGATTGCCAGCATTGGAACAACGTCCAGCGCCATGGGTTGCGGCCGCATTGAGTAAAGCCGCCAGTTCATCGACCGAGAAGATTTCAGGCGGTTTATCGACAAGCTTGGGTTGTGCAGTTCGCAGAACTGGATTGCTGTCGATTACTCTCCGCCGCTCCGCGTAAGAGAACATCACACCAACGTTTGCCCTGAAGTTTGCCCGGCTCTTTGGGCCGCATTCCAGGTTGCGCAACCAGTTGTCCAATTCCTCAACGCTGATTGCGGCGATTGGACGAGGCCCAAAGTCTGCGCTGAATTTCGCCAGACGCTTTTTCAGGTCGGCAACGTACATCGGTGCGCGTCCGTCTTTACGCTTCGCTTCAACCACTTCATGGCTGAGTTCAGCAACAGTCACGTTGCACCGGCGGATCCGCTCCAGATAATCGAGGTAAAAGGTTGCTGCGTCCTCGATGGTCCTTCCGTGTCTGGCGAGTTTGTTGCGGGCCTGAACGATTGCGGAGAGTTCACCCGGAGGCAGACCTACCGCCTCGCGCCCGTGGCGCTCCAGGGTTGTGATCTGGCGGAGCCGTTCTGCTTCCGCCTCGGCTTTGGTCTTGAAAAACTTCCGGCCTGCCTTAAAAGGACGGAGATCGAGATACCAGGGATGCGTTTGGCTGTGGCGATATTCAAGGACTCTAAGGGTTGGTCGCTTCATGGTCGCAAATATTCGCGGAAGCGGTTGAGAATGTCAACATAAAGTCAACTACGGTCGCGGATGGGTAAGAGTTTGTGTCGTTTTTCGTAGGTAAAAGGCTGGGTAGCTCAGTCGGCAGAGCAGTGGACTGAAAATCCACGTGTCGGCGGTTCGATTCCGCCCCCAGCCATTCTACAAATGAAGTACGATTGGAAAGAGGCGGGCGAGGAATGGTCGCAACCGTGGGGCAGCTCTGCCGCGCAATGGGCCGGCTCAATTTTTCCGCGGATTCGCGAGTGTTTGCCGACGGGCACGATTTTGGAAATCGCGCCCGGGTTCGGGAGGTGGACGCATTATCTGAAGGATTACTGCAACGAGCTGTGGGCCGTTGATAAGTCGAACGATTGTATCGAAGCGTGTCAGCAGCGTTTTGCGAGTCATTCGCATGTCCGCTGCGTCCTGAATGACGGCCGCTCCTTGTCGATGATCCCCGACTCGTCACTGGATTTCGTTTTCAGTTTCGATTCGTTTGTGCATCCGGATCGGGAAGTGGTCGAAACGTACCTGCGCCAACTTGGAACCAAGTTGAAAATCGGCGGCAAAGGCTTCATTCATCATTCGAATTTTGGCGAATACGTTAATTCGGCGCGCGAACGACTGCCCGAGGCGATCGCGAAGCCGTTGATCAAGGCGAAGATTCTCGACTGGGCGCATCATCGAAATCCCGGCATGACCGCCGAGTTATTTCGCGCGCTGTCGGCGCGAAACGGGCTGCAATGCCTGAGTCAGGAGCTGGTGAACTGGCGTGGGAGACGCCTGATTGATTGTCTGTCGCTATTTGTCCGAAGTGATTCAGCGCCTGAAAATCCTACGAAAATAATCCGGAACCCGAACTTCATGCGCGAGGCGGCGCGAATTCGCCGGCAGTGGCAAACGCAGGGCTTAGTCACATTGTTGTGAGCATCTGCTTCGCTCTTCCCAAATGCTTGCGTTTACTTGTTTCTCTACATCACTTTGCGGCAGCGGGATTACGCGTTGCTTATGGGCGCGATCGCGCTCTTTGTCGTGCTGGCAATCGTAATGTACGTGACTCGCAAAGTGGATTGGTACGCATGCGACGCAGGATAGTACGGAGACTGAGCAGCGCTGAAGAGAGTCCTGTTATCAAAACTTAGGGGATATTGAAAGCATTAGCGCGTTTTGTATGATGCCGCTGTCACGCGACCATGGCTGAATTCATCGTCAATCCAAAGCGTTTTGATCCGTACAAGAATTTTAAGTTCCGCGTCAAATGGGATGGCCGCTACGTTGCAGGCGTCAGCAAGGTAAGTGGCTTGCGGCGCACAACCGAAGTGATTCGCCACCGGGAAGGTGGCGATCCCAGCACGAGTCGCAAATGTCCCGGGCTCACTGAATTCGCACCCATCACGCTTGAGCGCGGCATTACTCACGATCTGGAATTCGAAAATTGGGCGAACAAGGTATGGAGCCTCGGTGCTGATCTCGGCACTGAAGTTTCTTTGAAGGACTTTCGCAAAGACATCGTGTTGGAACTCTATAACGAGACGGGACAGGTCGTGCTTGCGTACAAAATTTATAGGTGCTGGGTTTCAGAATACGAAATCCTGCCCTATCTCGATGCCAACGCGAATGCAGTCGCGATCGAGCACATCACGCTCCAGAACGAAGGCTGGGAGCGAGACCCATCGGTGAAAGAACCGGTCGAGCCATCTTTCAAGAAAACGTGATCAATTCTGTCGCCCAGCACGCCCGACTGAACTTCGCGATGTGACCATTACGCTTCGTGGAGCAATCCTCGGCTTGTCGGCCGTTGCACTCTCCGTCGGCGTATATCTGCTCTGGCTTTGGCGACCTGAGCACCAGGTCCGGCTGCAGACCGATCATTTCTTTCATGCAATCGATGGCCGAAATTGGGACACTGTTGCCGATTTCATTGGCGATGACTATCGCGATCAGTGGGACCACGATCGGACGCGGCTTCTTGAGCGTATGCGGGAAGGCTTTCGATGGGTGCGCGGGTCCAGGATTACTGCGCCCGACGCTGCGGTGCAGGTTGAAACGCGGCGTGCGATCTGGATTGGCAAAATTAATGTCTATAGCAGCGACGATGGCGTGATGCAGTTGTTGGATGAACGTGTGAACAGATTGCCCACGCCTTTCGAGCTGGAGTGGCACAAAGTGTCAGGAAAGCCGTGGGATTGGAAGCTCGTGCGGGTAAGCAATCCGGCGTTCCAAATCCCGGCCGATGTGTCTTATTGACTGAGAAGGTTTCGAAGGAGCGACGGCTTCGGCAGTCATCAATTTCACAAACACGACGGCTGGAAAGCCGTCGTTCCTTGGTTATTTGCCCTGCGCTTGCCGCAATTGGTTCTTTGCCGCTTCGACTTCGCGTTGCCTTTGCTGGCAAAGAAGAATCGCGCGGAGCTTATCCCCCTGATAGTATCGGGCGATGAATTTTTTCTTAGGGTACGTTCCATCCAGGTTCACGCGCGTAGGCGGCAGCGTGAAATCGCCCACGAAATCCATCCGCAAATCAAACATCTCCGTCCAAAAATACGGGACCTGTTCGTAACGGATGCGCTTCTTGCCGGTCATATTAGCTCCGGCTACCAGACCTTGCTCGCGTGCGTTTTCCCAGTGGGTTTGACGCCGCATGCCGCCCATAATCCTGTCCGGGTAAAAGGCGAGATCGCCGATGGCGTAAATTCCTTTTTCCTCGGTCTCGAGATATTCGGTGACCGGCGACCCGTGCGGTGCTGCTAATGGAGTGTTGCGCACAAGATCGAGATTCGGTTCTGCGCCGCATGCAACGACGGCAAGGCCGACCGGGAAACGGTTACCGCTCTTGGTTTGAATGTTGCGCAAGACGGTTTTGCCTTCGAATCCGTTGAGGGCTTCTCCCATCGAGAGCACCACGCCGTGCTTCGCAAAATAATCAGTCAACCATGCGCCGGTGTCAGGATCGACGTAGCGATTCAACAAGTAAGCGTCGCGATGCATGAGTCCGACTTTCATTTTCATCATGCGCAGGCTTGCTGCCGCCTCGCATGCCAGCAAACCACCTCCGACGACCATGATCGTTTTCTCCAAGCTCGCCATTTCGCGTAATGCGAGCGCGTCACGAATCGTTCGCAGGTAAATTACGTTGCCGAGCGTCGTCCCTGCCACTATCGGGCGTACCGGCCGGCTTCCCATCGCCAGACATGCCTTCGCAAATTCGATGCTTTCGCCATTGGCCAGCACAGCGAGACGGCGCTCGATGTTGAATTGCGTGACCACCGTGGCAAAGCGTGCCTCGATCTTGTGCGCTTCGAACCAGCGCTCATCGAATCCCTGGAGCTTTTTCAGATTCACTTCCTTTTCTCGCAAAAAGCCCTTGGAAAGGATCCAACGCTTATAAGGCGGGAATGCTTCCGCGCCCACGAGCGTGACGGAGCCGCGCTTGTCATATTTGCGAATCCCTTCGCATGCACTCGCTCCTCCTATACTCGCACCAACGACGAGATAATCGCGCCGAATCATATACGAAACTCTGACCATAATTTCAGCGGAGGCGCATCGACAAGCGAAATCGTACGAGGTGATCCGAACTGTGCTGTAGCGGCGGTCTCCGACCGCCGTCCAGTCTGCCCTAGTGTGACAAGGTGGGCGCTCAGAGAGCGCCGCTACAGGAAATTGATCGAACGAGCGAAGCCATTCCTTCTTGCATTGTCGCTCTTTGTTTGGGCACACTGCCGTCGCCATGAACGAATCCACTACTCACCTTAAGGATACGACAGCGAATCCGGCGCCCCTTGGGCTGCTCGGCTTCGGCATGACCACTGTGTTGCTTAACCTCCACAACGCGGGCTTTTACGAACTCAACAGCATGATTCTGGCAATGGGAATCTGCTATGGCGGCGCTGCGCAAATTGTGGCTGGGATTATGGAATGGCGGAAAGGCAACACGTTTGCCACGACTGCTTTCCTTTCCTACGGCTTGTTCTGGTTCTCGCTCGTGGCGCTAATTGTATTCGGAAAGCTGGGATGGGCCACGCCTACCAACGACACTGCAATGGCCGCTTATCTCTTCATGTGGGGATTGTTCACTGCAGTGATGTTCATCGGAACATTGCGGTTGCATGTTGCCGGACAGGTCATTTTTGGTTCACTGACGATACTCTTCTTTCTCCTCGCGATTGGCGATTTCATTAACGCAGGTCCTGGTTTCAAACAGTTCACCGGCTACGAAGGAATTTTCTGCGGGTTCTCCGCAATCTATGCCGGCCTCGCGCAGGTGCTCAACGAAATCTACGGCAAAGTCATCCTGCCACTCGGTCCCGTGATGAAATAGCTTTTCTACCAAGAAGCAAACGAAGAACACGAAGATGAAATTTGTAGCCGTCGCGCTGCGGGCGACGCGCACGCGTCCCACAGGGACGCGGCTACAGCGTAATCGCTGTAGATCAACGCCGCTCTTTCAGTAAACTCGCTGCGAGCTTGAGCGCCGATTCGCTTTTACCGCCGAGCATCCGGGCGATTTCTTCCTGGCGCGCCTTGCCCGTGACTTCATGCAGATTGGAAAACGTGCGGCCGCGCGTGACATCCTTCGTCACCACAAAATGCGACGAAGCGGTCGCGGCGACTTGTGGCAGGTGTGTGATGCAGATGACCTGATGATCACGCCCCAACGTCTGCATCTTGGCACCGACGGCGTGTGCGATTTCGCCACCCACGTTTATGTCGATCTCGTCGAACACCAGCAGCGGAATCGCGTCGTGCGCAGCCAGCGCGGATTTGAGCGCAAGCATCAGGCGCGAGATTTCTCCGCTGGAGGCGATGGCGCGGAGCGGTTTCAGGGGTTCGCCCGGATTCGGCGAGA
>JBKPBJ010000365.1:0-15421 GCA_046726875.1 Verrucomicrobiota bacterium | reverse complement strand
GGCATTTACAATTTCGCGGCGCTGCCTCTGAAAATCGCAGGTGCCGATGGCGCACCCGTGCGCGCCGTGCTTTGGCGTGATTAAGTTCGCATGATTGAGATTCCGAGCGAAGCGCAGCGAAGTCGAGGAATCTCTGGAATTTAATGAGAGATGTCTCGGCTTCGTTCGATATGACAAGCAGCGTGCTCGAAGATCAGCGCACGGTTTGGATTATTGCTGCCGTAAGTTTTCTTTTGTTTCTGGTCGGCAATTTGCCGTGGCAGCTCGACGACTACGATCAGGCGAAGCAGGCGTTCACCTCATTCGAAATGGTCAACGAAGGCCATTGGCTCTATCAGCACACGCCGCACGAGCGGGTGGCTACAAAGCCGCCGTTGGTCGGTTGGATTTCAGCCGCGCTTTTTGCGGTGACGCACTCATGGGAAGTCGCATGGCGCTTGCCGTCGCTTGTCGCTGCGCTTGCGCTCGCGATCGTTTCGTTCTGCGCTGCGAAAGAGGCGTATGGAAAAGTCGCGGCGGTGATTGCGCTCGGCGCGTTTGGACTGAATCTGCTGAGTCCGCGGCTGGCCACGCTCGTGCGCACCGATATGCCACTTGCACTCGTGATTTTTCTGATCGGACTGCTGATCTGGGAAAAAATCCGCGGCGCATGCGAATGGAAACTGCGCGACCAAGTTTACGTCTTTGTTCTGCTCACCGCGGCGATATTGATCAAAGGTCCGATCGTTTATGCCTTTCTGCTGCCGGGCATTGCGTTGTTCCAATTGCGCCGACGTAGGGCGCGACCGCTGGCCACGGCGGAGCCCGTCCACGGCGGAGGCGGGCCGGGCACGCGGAACGCGAAGACGGGGAGCGCCTGGCCCGGTTCGTGGCCGTGGGTCGCGTCACTCGCGATTTTTCTTATTTGGGTGATCGGTGGCGTCCGGTTGCAGCCCGGGTTTTACGACGAAGTTGTCATGCGCGAATTCGTCGGCCGCTTTGGCGAAACAATTCATCGGCCGCAGCCGCTTCTTTTTTATGTGCCACATTTGCTACACAAATTCGCGCCGTGGAGCGCACTGATAATCGCGCTCGCGATTGGCGACACCGTCACCGAGGCTCGCAAACTTGACGGCTTAAAGCCGCCAAGTTTGCTGGTACGAGGATGGGTAAAGCTTTCGCCCGAAACGTTCTGGCTACTTTGCTGGAGCATTGGCGGGCTGATCGTGATGTCGCTGATTCCATCAAAGCGCGTCGATAGAATTTTTCCCGTCATTCCGCCGCTCTGTTTGTTGCTCGCCGCGCAAGTTGCGCTGCGCAATTTCTGTAGCCACGGCCCTGCGGGCCGTTTTTCGAGAAGTATTGAATCAGACGAGACCGCCCATGGGGCGGTGGCTACAAGAACTGCGCTGACGCGTGTTTATCGGTGGAGCACGATCGCGGTGGCCGTAGCAATCCTCTTTACCGGCGGCTACACGATTTTCAAAGTCATCACCGGCTATCGCGATCATCGCAACGCGCTCGCCGTCTTTGGAAGAAATGTGCGGGGCGAAGCGAAAGCGCATCACTGGCGTTACGAGGTCGTATCTGCCAAAGACGAAGGGCTGCTTCTCTATCTTCGAAAGACGCATTTTGTTGAACCGGCTACCGCCATCACAGAATGGAATAGCGGAAGTCTGGACGCGCTCGTTGCTTCAAAAGAGAAAGCGGTGGTTCTAATGCGCGACCTTCAAGGTGCTGCTCTTTCTGAATTGCAATCAAATGAGCGAGAACAAAACCAGCAGGGCAGGGGATACGTTTTGATCACCCGTTAACCTCCTGCGGATTCGCACGGAGCTACCTGCTAATCACCCTGCTGTGACCAGACATACCGTTTGCCATTCCAATAGATCAATGCGCTGGCGGCTTCACTCTTCTCAACCAGAAGCGCGTCGCTGCGGAGATGTGGGACGCTGGTTTCACCTGCGGCGTGCGCGGCACGCGTTTTGGAGTAAACCTGCCAGGAATCCATCCATTCGAAATCATCGCCACCGTTGCCGATTCCAATGCCGGCCCCGAGAATTGTCACCTTTGCAGTCGTGCCGTTTACGATCGCAACCCCAATCTTCCCGGTCGAGCGTTCTTTTACCAAAACTGCTACGTCCATCTTGCCGTCGCCGTTAAAATCTCCTTCCAGACAGGACGGGTCGATGCGAAAAGAAAGGTCATACTTTTTTCCGGTAGACCTGCTCGTTAGGGCTCTTTTGACTGTGTCGGGCACGCCACGAATCGCTCCTGGCGACGGCGACGATAGTGAATCAGATTGCGTGATCGCTTTTGTGTTTACATCGACCTGATAGGTCTTTCCACGTTCGGATACAACGATAAGCCTGCCATCCTGAATGTTTAAGGCCTTGATGAACACCCACTGAACGTCTTCCTCCAAACTTGGATCGATGCGGTTAGTAAAAACGGTCAAATCCCACAGCTTCTTATTGGTCCCGACATTCCACGCCTCGATGTAGCCGCGGCTGCCATCATCATTCGGCGCGACATAGCGGACACCTTCGTGAACTACGGGATCCACCTTTACCGGTGCGATACGTTTGGCGGAAGCCAATTGGACTACGAACAGCGCCAACAAAAATATGACGTCCAATCGAGTAATAATTCTCCGGCGTACCATGGGTGATTATCAGCGGGCACGCGCCTTCCAAGCAGCATTCCACTCGCGCCGCCGAGTGTAAAAATAGCCGGCCACGCACCAGTCGTAAGCGGCGCAAAAAGCCCCGTACGCCAACGGGAGTTCAGTCAGTTCGTGAGCGCTGAAGGAACTGACTCCGCCATGCGCGTGAATCTCATGAATGACGTCCCAAATGCCATGCAGGCAGTAGCCAATGATGAGCACAATCGGCAACCTGAGACCGAGAATGCCGAACACGGCGAACAGAATCACCGCTCTGTTTTCCAGTGGCCACGCTTGTTGATTTCCGAAATAGGCGTTGAACGCCAGATAGAATCCCGCGATCGCAACGAGAAATAGAGCAAAAAAGACCTGCTCTGCTCTGGCCGAAAATATTTTCTGCGAAATGAAAATGGAACCGGCGGCTGCCAGCGTTCCAATGCAAGTATACAGGACGATGATTACTGACAGTGCCATTCGGAACAGTTGAATAGTTTAAGGGTTGAAAGTGAAAATGACATCATTCGCGCCGGAGAAGAGTTATTTGCGGATGTCCACCCGAAGGATTTCACCATTGTGGTAATATAGCCGGACATAAACACCCGATCCTAACACACCGCCATGGGCGAGCGTGTTTCGATACGCGAGCGTCACGTAAAAATAGTTCACCTCAAATTGTTTTCCGTTCACCGTGATGATGTCTCCTTTGGTATGACCGGTCACCGGCTGTTCGTGGAGCGTGTGAACCTGCCCTTCCACGACTTGATATTGTCGCTCCCGATACGCCCTGATCAAACTACTAATGTGCCCGAAAACATGCGGAAAATTGTGCAGGTAAATCCAAAACAAGCTCCAAACGATGGCGAATACAGCCGCGATCCAGCTTTTCAGTCCATTGTTTTTCCACTTAAACACGAGAGCGGTCACACCCCCGATCAGAGCACCGATGCCGATGAGCAATCAAAAACATGCGTCTGCAAAAACTCCGTTACTGCCCGTGGTGATCTCAAACAGAGTCACAAAGTCGGAGACGGCCAGAATCATTTCGGCCGGCTGTGGTGGCTCGAAGTGAGGATGACTTTACAAGCCTCAGCAGAAGGCGGCCGCGAGGAGAAGGAGCCGATGTTTCATCACGCAAACTTGGCAAAAACGAGCAGCAGCAGGAACAGCAAAACTGATGCAGTCATGAGCACGAGAGAAGACCTGCGCCACCGCTGGTGAATCACAGCGCTGAGCATAGACAAGAGAGCGCTCCCAACCAGCGCGGCTCCGGCGGTGAGCGAACCCCACGCAAACCGGCCGAGCGCTTCCCACCCTGTGGACATGCATGCCCAGGCAATCATTACTGCACCGATGACAAATACAAGGAAGGAGACGATCGCAAACCTGAGAATCCAGGGCATAGTCAGTTCTAATCAGCGTCATCCAACAAGGCAAGCTCACCCGCTTCTGCAGTTGGGTACGGTGGCCACATGAGCCAGTCGGGCGATACCTCCACTTTCTTGTTCCCAAGAGTCATGTGACCCCGCTTGTTAGAGCTTTTCAATTCGAAACAGGGATGAGATTTCGTTGCGCGCCAGCAAATGGATCGTTTTCTTTTTACAGTCGGACTGAGCCTTACTGAATACTGTAAGCTCGTTGGCACCAATGGAAATGATGCTGCCATTGTCGCCGCTAACACTTAAGCCGACCACTTCGCAATCTTCGTCGCGTTTAACGAGAAAGAGATAAAGCACGGCAAAGGTTCGTGGCAAATTCAATCAAGGCTGCTGGGTCATCTGCTGGCTGGACCGTGCGCCACGTACTATCAAGATGGCGGGAAGCCCTTTGCGACGATGAGCGTACCTCGTACCGACTTCAGTCGCAGAGGCAGGATTTCCTGGTTTCAGCGGAACGCAATCGCAGATCGCGAAGAATTTGTCCCACATTGCGAGGACGTTTGGATTTTTGTGCGCGGCATCGATCGCTTCCTGCGATTTCCATTCCGACACTTCGATGATCGTTCCGTCGCGTGCACGCATAATGATCGGCGCGCGATCCGTGACGAGACTCTCCTTGCGCAAAGTCGGGACGCGACTTCGCACCAACTCGAGAAGTTCTTTTTCTTTTCCGGTCTTCGGTCGATAAGCCACGATTACAAGCACGTCGCTCATACCTTCAAGATAGACGGCAATCTCTCAGGAAAGAAGGGATAGGATTTTTTACACAGAATCAATGACGAACGGCGCCTCTGCGTATCACGAATTCTGAAGAGAAGGAAACAAAGGGCGGAAGGACACGCGAAGACTGCGAAGGTATTCACAGACATCGACAAATGTCATTCCGAGCGGAGTCGAGGAATCTCTAATCTTTGCAGCGGCACGGTTGAATTGTGATAACGAGAGAGATGTCTCGACTTCGCTCGACATGACAGACCTTGTGGTGGCGTTTACAAATCAGCGAGCAACCATCCATGTTCGTCGGTCACTACAGCGTTGCGTTTGCGTGCAGAACGGAACGAAACAAAATTCCGCTCTGGGTTTTGTTTATTGCAGTCCAGTTTCTCGATTACATCTGGGCGGCGCTGGTTTTGCTTGGGATTGAAAAGCTGCGCGTGATCAAAGGTTTCACGGCAGGCAGCATGCTCGATTCATATTTTCACCCGTACTCGCACAGCTTGATCACGGCGGTGATTTGGTCAGCAGTCACAGCATTCGTTTATAAGACGGTCCGCACCCGGTACCCATTCGACTCCGCTCAGGGCAGGCTTAGCCGCTACCGTAGGTCTGCACCCTTGATCATCGGCCTGGCAGTCTTTTCGCATTGGATTCTCGATCTCATTGCGCATCCGCGCGATCTCCCGATCTACGATAACACTTGGAAAGTCGGTTTCGGTTTGTGGAATTATCGTGACCCGGAGTTTGCACTGGAAATCGCACTCCTCGCCGGCGGGATCGTCCTGTACTTTGCTCGGAATGTCATGCCGGCAATTCGCAAAACAACGGTGATCGCGTTCGGAATCGCTTTGGTTGTCGTCCAGATCGGCGACACGTACGTGCCGCGGACGCCGCTGACGGACAAGTGCACAGCCATGGGCGTTTGGACTTTTTATACGTTATTCGTCGCGATCGCGTTCCTGGTGGAAAAGATCGGCAACGGGAAACGAATCAATACGCCGTGATCGTAATCATTCTCGGAGTTTCCGGTGCCGGCAAAACGACAGTCGGCAAGCTGCTGGCGCGCGAATTAGGCTGGCGTTTTATTGAAGCCGACGATTTTCATCCGGCATCAAATGTTGAAAAGATGCGTAGCGGTCATCCGTTGACGGACGAAGACCGATGGCCGTGGCTGGAACGTTTGCGTGAGCAGATTAAGCGGTCGCTTGCCGCTGGAGAAAATGCCGTGCTCGCGTGTTCGGCGTTAAAATACGCTTATCGCGATCATCTGCGCGTGAACGAAGAAGTGAAGTTCGTGTTTCTTCGCGGCGACGATGAGCTGGTCGAAAAGCAACTACGTAGCCGTCGCGGTCATTTTATGAACCCCGCGTTACTGCACACTCAGTTTGCGGATTTGGAAGAACCCGAGCCTGACGAGCACGTGCTAACGATTGGGCTGGGACCCACACCGGAAGAGATTGTCGACAGAATCAAGGCGAAGCTGCATTTGACCAACAGTAGTTAGCTCGATGCGAGGGAGTCGGAAACGCGCCGATGGGCTGTTGCTGGTGTCAATAACATGAAGATCGCCGCCGTAAATGCGCACAACATTAGGACCGTAAACCCAGCGGTGAAAGATCCGGTTCGAGTATGCAGATATCCAAACGCGTAGGGTCCAGCAAAGCCTGCGACGCTGGCGAGCGCGTTGATCATTCCGACTGCGACCGCGGCTGTGGACTCACTGAGGATCTCCGTTGGAATCGCCCAGAATGTGGGGAGAAATGCCATGAGCACACAAATCATGCTGAACCATAAGACTGTCATTTGACTTGAACTGGGGAGGCTGATGAGACACAGGAACCCAGCTGCCCCGATGAGGAGTGGAACCGCAGCATGCCAGCGTCTTTCGCGGCTCCTGTCGGAATGCCATCCGTTGAACAGCATGGCGATCAGCGCCACCACGTAGGGTATGGCGCCGAACAAACCGACCTGCAGATCTGAAAACCCGGATTGACTTTTCAAAACAGTTGGCAACCAAAAAATCACACTGTATCCAGTGAAGTATTGAAGAAACGCTGATACCGCGAGGAGGAGCACGCTGCGCGAACGGAGTGCCTGACCCAGGCTGACCGATTGTCGGTTCGGTGGCTTTTCTTCTTCCAGCCTGCGCGAGATCCATTGACGCTGCTCGGGAGCTAGCCAGCGCGCCTGACTAGGCCAGTCTGTCAGGAAAAAAAATGCAATGAGACCTAACAAAATCGCGGGAATACCTTCCAGAAAGAAAAGCCAACGCCAGCCTTGCACCATGAACCAGTTGTGACTAAGTATCCAGCCCGCGACGGGGGATCCGATCACCAGTGAGACAGGGATCGCAGCCATGAAGTTGCTCGTCGCTTTGGCCCGGTCTTCCTGGATGAACCAATGGCTTAGATAAACGATCACTCCCGGGAAGAAGCCGGCTTCGGCGGCGCCTAACAAAAATCGCGCGAGGTAAAGTTGCATCGGAGTGTGCACCAGTGCGGTCAGAGCGGTCAGGAATCCCCACACGATCATGGTCGAACAAATCATCGCGCGTGCGCTCCAGCGTTCGACCAGCAAGGCCCCAGGGATTTGCAGGGCCACATAGCTGACGAAGAAAATGCCAATCCCCATCCCAAGCACGTGATCGTTGAATCGAAGGTCGCGCGCCATTCCAATTGCCGCGTATGCCACGCTGGTGCGATCCAGATAGTTGATGATGTAAAGGATAAAAACGAATGGAAGCAACCGAACGGCAATGTGACGCCGGGTGTGTTCTGCAGATGAAGCTGCAACGGGCGCGATCGCGGGTATGGGAGTTCCGGCCATTTTCAGGTGGGTTTGGCCAAACGCGTGCGGAAAAAGGCGACCATGTCCGAGTTCAAGAATTGACTAAAGCTACATGGCAACCTTCCAAGCCGCTCGCTTTGACAGCATCGTCGCGGCCAAAGTCTTTTCAGCCGCTATGCGGCTTGCGCGACCAGGCGCCAATGAATCCTGCCGAACGAACTATGCCGTTTAGAGCAACGACCTCATCGCGCATGCGTTCCGCGAGAGTGGAAACCTGCACTTCCGCCGCACTGGCGATATTCAGTTTCTCCATAACGGGTAGCAGGCTCTGCACCACTTCCGCCACAATTTCGTAAGCCGGGCATTGCGGACCACCACCAATCAGAGCGTCGATCCGCATTGAAGGTCCGGGCAGACCAGCAGCTAGAAACACTGGATACAATTCCAAGCCCAATTGTATTCGCGCGCCCGTCCCACTCAGCGTCTGTTTTATCCACGTCGTAGAACGCTCGAAGAGCGGAGCGGCGGGCAGGGAGCAGGCGTTCGCCAGATCCATTTCTTGGAACACAATCAATCCCTCGGGCCGAACATGCCGCATCAACTTGCGAACGGTGTCAACGGGGTCGGGATAGTACATTAATACTAACCGACCCACGATCGCATCAAACTGTTGGTCAAACTGCATTTCAGCCGGATCGCCCTCAACAAAGTTCACATTTCTCATCCCCCGCGAACGCGCGCGCGCATCGGCCCAGTCGACAGCTTTCCGTTCGCAATCTACACCCACGACCTCACCGCTGGGTCCCACCAGATCAGCAGCCAGAAAGGCCACATCCCCACTACCACACCCAACGTCAAGAACCCGCATACCCTGGCTAATGCCAGCCTCTTCGAATAATTGACGAGTAAATGGCTCAAAGGCGTGGCCCTGGCGAGTGAGCCGCTGGAGTTCCTGCTCCGAATGACCTAACGCATAGAAGGACTGCCGACCCGGTGGCGTTTCCATCTCTAAGCCCTGAATAAGCGAAGCGCGGGCACTAATCAAAACGAAACGGCATCGCGCCACCAAACATTGCATAGGTCATCGCGCACTCACGCGATCGCGATTCTTACGATTGCTCTGAGTGCGGCGTGTACAGATTGTCGCTCTCGACTTCGAAAATTCGGTTCCAGCGTGCGCGATAATTCTCGAAGGCGATCTGCGCTCCCAATTGCATCAGTTGTTCCTCGGAAAAGTGATTGCGCAAACGCGCATACAAATCGTCAGAGACATTCGCGGGCGTATCGGTCATCGCGCCAGCCAGGTCAATCACAAGGCGTTCCGTATCGTTGAATGATGTCCTGTCGTCGCCGATAACGGCACGCAGCTTCTCATCGCTCAAGCCTGCTTTTCTGCCCACGGCAGAATTGACATCTATTCAGAATGGGCAACCGACGCGCGCCGCTGCGCGGATTTTTCCCAGTTGAATGTACCGCAACGAGACAAGTCGTTTGCGGCCGAGCGCGGCTTCCATGACGATGCCGCCCCAGACAAGTCCGGGCAAACGCATCTGGATTTTCGCTGGCGTAAAATCTTTCCCGAACATTTTGCGCATCACACCGTAGAACCACCGCAGATGCCAGGGCGCCTCGTTCTTCTCCAAACCTGAAACTCGAGCCATGATGAATTCATAATCGTTTCCAAGGGCTGATTTGGCTTTGAACTGAGCGTTCTTCTGCACGAGCTGGAGAAAAAGCAATGCTAGGCGTGCGCTGGTTTTCTCATCGAGACGAGTTTGTTTATCAGCGTATTCGTTCCTTTTTCCAACAGCATGCCCCATGCGCTGAGGACAGCGAGCACAGGGATGCAAATCAACAAGAACATCCAGATCGGCACCTCGCGAATGCGGAGTCCCAGCCAGATAACGTACGGCTGGTGAATGAGGTAGAGGCCGTACGAATAAAGCCCGACGAGTCCGAACAATTTGGCGGGAGTCTGCAATAGCGAAATCAATCCAGCGATTCCGACAATTTCCAACATGCAGCACGCGCCCGTAGCGAAATCGACAACGATGTAGGGATAAAGTCCGTGGTAGAGTTGCAGTGCGGCGGGGTAAAGGATTAATCCCGTTATGAATCCCGTGCCTCGAAGAAGAAACCATTCCAGGCGCGCTGGTGATTGCGTGTACCACAGGGCGAGCGACATCCCGAGCGCGAACTCCGGCAAACGACAAATTGCGAAACCGCCAAGGACCCACAATCCATTTTGCGGCCAGAGCACGAGCAAGACGTAGCGCGCGAAAAATCCCGCCGCACATCCAGTTAGCAAAAACAGCCATGGGCCCGTGCGGCGCGCCATCCAGAAGAGCAGGGGGAAGATCACATAGAACTGGATGAGCATGGAGAAATACCACCACGCTGCGTTTAGATACATGAAGTTCATCTGGATATCGATGAACCGCAGACCGAGCAGGCTCAGGATGATGCGATCGTCCACCGGTTCGAGACGGGCGACGAAAGGCGACACCAGATACACCAAATGCGCGACCCAATACATCGGGTAAAGCCGCAGAAACCGCGCGCGATACCACGCGCCCCATGCAATTTCTCCCGCTTCAGCGCGACGCATTGTCGATTGCATCAGCGTCCACCCGCTCAGGATGATGAACACGCCGACTGCGTGGAAACCCAGGCCTGATACCTTGAGCCAGGCCAGTCGCAGAATCGTCAGCACACTCGTTGCGAGGTTGCTCCAGTCAGGCGGCGGAAGCACGCCGTGCTGAAAATAGGTAGTGAAAAAGTGAAAATAAGCGACGAACAGAATGGCGAGGCCCTTTGAAATATCGATCCAAAGGAGGCGTCTCACGGCATGGGCTTAACAGGGAAGAGTCGCCAACGTCAATTTTCTTCGCGGGCCGAGGGCGGCCCGGCTCCATCGATATTCGTCAAGCAAGAATGTTGGAGACAGCCTGCCCTCAGGCTGTTTTCCATTTATTGGTAGCTTGAAAATGTTTGGCGGTTGACTGTGTGAAGTGCCAAGCGCTACATCGGCAGCGTGAGCGCAGAAATTAACGCGGAGGCGGCGCTTGAACGCGAGCGCCTACTCCTTGTGATTGCAACAGTTGTGATCAATATCGTTGCGGTTTCCCTGCTGGCGTTCGCGCCGTGGTCGGACTGGCGCACGGGGCCGCTCTTAATTTTGTCGATAATTGCCTGCTCGTCAGTTTTACGGTCGTTAGGCGGGACGCACTGCTCGCGCGATTTCTGGTTTTTGCACTAGTAGTCGGATTCACTGAGCTCGCTGCTGACGCGTGGCTGGTCGATTACACGCGCACGCTCGATTATGCTATCGGAGGCGGTCCGATGATCTGGCGCTCACCGCTGTGGATGCCACTGGCGTGGGAAGTAGTGGCGGTGCAATTCGGATATATCGGCCTGTGTTTGTGGGAGCGCTTCGGCAATACCGGCTTGTTAATGATCGGATTACTCGGCGCCATCAATATTCCGTTCTACGAAGAAATGCGCGCCGAATTCACTGGTGGCAATACAGCCCCGAAAGCGTTCGGGGATGATTTCGTTTACGCCGTGGTACATCATTCTCGGCGAGTTCTTGATCGCGGTGGCGTTCACCTTGTTGGCCTACACGTTGCGCCGTGGTTCGTGGCGCGTTGCCGTTCTCGCAGGTGTCTCTGGTGGCGCATCGGTTTTTGTTTGCTACGCCGTGGCCTTTCTGATTACAGATCGGCTGATCAGTTAGTGGATGAAACCCCTGAACGTCTTTGCGTTTTTCGTTGCCGTTCTGACAGCGGCCGCAGTTGTGCATGGAAGCGTGCCGATCATCGTCGCCACCCCAAACACGATGCGCGCGGCGATGAAACTCGTTACCGATGCGCAAGATCACCTTCAAAAAGGCGACGTCGCCGGTGCAAAGCGAAATGTCGATGCAGTTCTCCAGCGCGATCCCACGTTCTGGCCGGCGCTCTATGTGCGCACGCAGATTTACTCCCGGGAAGGCAAATACGACCTCGCGCTGAAGGATTGTAACGAAGCGCTGCGGCAAGATCGGAATGTTGTGGAGGCTGCGCTGTTGCGCGCCAACATCAATGCTCGGCTTGGGAAATACGCCGAAGCGCTGAAGGAGTTTAATTATCTGGTGTCGCTGCATCCCAAGAGGGTGACACTCGCCAGAGTGTTGAGTGATCGTGCGTGGTTTTACGCGACTTGCCCCAATGCATCTTTTCGCAATGGTCAACAGGCGGTGAAAGACGCAAAGGCCGCGTGCAGTATCATGGTGTGGCAAGACGAGCATATGATCGATACACTCGCCGCAGCGTACGCCGAGACTGGCGATTTCAATTCCGCCGTTCAGTACGCCGCGCAAGCGCTGGCTGTGAAAGGAATCTCCTCAGATAACACAAAGCTTTTTCAACAGCACCTTGCCTTGTTTCAACAGCAGAAGCGTTTTCCTGTTTCACAATGATCGGCAGCGGTAGGGCGAGCACTCCGTGCGCGCCGAACCGTAGCGCCAAAGGCGCGGCGTCATGTAAGCCTGGGGCAACGCCCCAGGTGTCCAGACGCACACAGTTCGGGCGCTGAAGGCGCGATTCACGCGCGACGCCAGTTCGATGGGCACGCACGTAAGCTATTGAATTGCGCTTTCAGCGTTTCGTCGACATGGCAACGACGTTCCTCGCGCGGCTGCCCCGGGCTAACATTGAGATCGCGCCTTTGGCGCTAATCACACGTGGTGTCTGCCGAATGCCGGCCCGATACTTGTCGCCGCGACTAGACATCCTGTTACGGTAGGAAATTAAATGACACGCATCGTTTCCCTTTTGCCCGCTGCGACGGAGATCTCGGCAGCGCTTGGGTTGATGGACCAAGTCGTCGGTGTTTCGCATGAGTGCGATTTCCCCGCCGAAGTCAACGAGCGGCCACGCGTGACGCATTGTCCTGTGCACAATTCCGGCCTAACAAGTCGTGAAGTGGATGAATGGGTGCGGCGCGCGTTGCGTGAGAGCGGCAACATCTACACGATCGATGAGCCGCTTCTGCGAAAACTGCAGCCTGATGTAATTCTAACCCAAGAATTGTGCGACGTTTGCGCAGTCGGTTACGGCACTGTGGCGAGGCTCGCGCAAACTTTGCAGGGTCCACCTCGAGTGGTGAACCTCGAGCCGACAAGTCTGGCGGATATTTTCGACGATATTCGGCGCGTCGCTGAAACGTGTGACGTTCCCAAGCCCGCCGAACTATTGGTCGGGAATTTATCGGAACGCGCTGAGAACGTCCGCGAACGCGCAGCGAGAATTTCGGATCACCGACGTTGTCTTCTCATGGAATGGGTAGATCCGCCGTTTTGTTCCGGTCACTGGGGACCCGAGCTGGTCGAGATGGCGGGTGGCCACGATCCGTTAGGCCGAAAACATCAGCCGTCGGCACAAATCGAGTGGCAGCAGGTGTTGGATGCGCGTCCAGAGATTATCGTACTCGCACTTTGCGGATACGACATTGATCGAGCACGGCGCGATTACGAATTGCTGAGGCGATTTCCTAGCTTTGGATCGATTCCCGCTGCGTACAGCGGCCAGGTCTATGTCGTAAATGCCAGCGCATATTTCGCGCGTCCCGGCCCTCGCATTGTGGACAGTCTGGAAATTCTCGCGGGCATTTTGCACCCGAGCAAATTTCCCGAGTTCGTTTCGCGCGGATCTGACGATCGGCGCGTTGTCCGTATTGGCTAACCCCCTACGGCTCATGAACCGTTGCGGAAAGACAATGATTCGATTCGTCTCCGAAAAGGCTTGGCGAATAGATAATCCGCAGGATAAATACCGATCAACATTTAACTCAACGGGAAAGGATTACCCCATGCTGTGGACCATAATTGTCATCCTGCTCGTGCTTTGGCTGCTTGGCTTACTCGGCCACATTGGCGGCAGTTTGATCCATCTACTGCTCGTAATTGCTGTCGTCGTCCTCATTATTAACCTGGTTCAAGGTAGACGAGGACCTTGACCCGGCACGTTTCGGCTCGATTGGAGGCTACTGCCCGGCAGCCCCCGCTATTGGAACATCGGTTCGCGGCGTCACTTTGAGGCGGGCGATACGGCGCGCAAAGCGCTTCATCTATTTTTCCACAACTGCCCGACTATGGCGTGTGAAGTTCAAAGAGTTGCTCAGAAAGCTGATCAAATCCTCGTGAACTCCTGAAATCTGTAGGTCAAGTTCGGCTATGCGAATCAGCGAAATGAATTGGATGATGGTGGAGGAATACCTCGGGCGCGACGATCGCGCGGTGTTGCCGCTGGGCTGCACGGAACAACACGCGTATCTGAGCTTGAGCACGGACAGCATTTTGGCTGAGCGACTTGCTGCCGAAGCGGCCGAACCGCTGGGTGTCGCTGTGTTTCCGGTGCTTGCCTACGGAATCACGCCGTATTTTCGAGCGTTTCCGGGAACGATTACGCTGCGAGTGGAAACCTACATCTCGGTGGTGCGCGACATCCTCAATGCGATGGCAGAGCAGGGGTTCAAACGGATCCTGGTTGTCAACGGCCACGGCGGCAACACGCCCGCGCAAGGATTCGTCGGCGAATGGATGGCAGATCATCCCGGCGCGCGCGTCAAGTTCCATAACTGGTGGAACGCGCCAAGAGTTTGGGCGCAAGTGCAGGCAATCGATCCCGTCGCTTCGCACGCTTCATGGATGGAAAATTTTCCGTGGACGCGCCTGGAAAAGGTCACCGTTCCCAAAGAACAGAAGCCGATGAGCGATTTGGAGAAACTGCGACGCCTCGACCCGAAATCGGTGCGGGAACATCTTAAGGATGGCAACTACGGCGGGCTGTATCAGCGTGGCGACGAAGAAATGATGAAGATCTGGCGCACCGGTGTGGAAGAAACGCGCGCGTTGATAAGCGAAGAGTGGGGTTAGATCAGGTGGATGGACTTGTCCTCAAGACGATGTCAGTTGATTCGCCGAAGGCGCAAGAAATTTTCTCGCATGGTTGACGATTCGCTGCTTAGCCTCAGAAACGTTGAAGATTTATCGGGGCTTCTCCGAGCGATTACATCACAGCGTGCCGCACTGGGTTGAGCCTGGAGCGCTGTTTCACATCCGCATCAGGTTGGAGCGCGAGAAAGAGCAAAAAACATTAACGCATCCAGCGCTGGGACAAGCAATCTTGGATTCGGCAACGTTCTACGAAGGCAAAATGCGATGGGATATCACGCTTTTTCTTCTGATGCCTGACCACGTCCATGCGCTGTTATGTTTCCCGCGTGACAAATCAATGAGCGAAGCCATTCGCAACTGGAAACGGTTTCACACCCGAGTTAACCACGTCATCTGGCAGGAAGGATATTCGATCATCCGCTACGATCTGACGAACGCGGTACTCAGGTATCAGCCAAGATGAATTACATTCGGCAGAATCCGGTAGCCGCTGGTTTGTGCGCGAGAGCGGAAGACTGGCCATGGGTGATTGATCCATTCGCACGCAAAGGTGGATCGTCTTGTCCTCAGGACGATGCCGGTTGACTCGCCGAAGGCGCAGTTATCAGGCGGCAAGCCGCATCTCTTAGCCAACGCGTTGAGGACAACGCGTTCCACCTACGTTCGCCCAAAAACGTCGCGCAGTTCCTGCTTAGCGCTTTGCAAGGTGCGCTTACTGCGGTCGTAACGGCCGCCAACATTGTGCAAGGACGGCGCTACGATCACTTCGCTCCGGGGGGGAGGTCTTTGCTGTGAATTGTCCGTTGCAGTTCTTCACCGCTGACCCGTACGACGTTGAAGCTGCTAGCCTCTCCCGCCCAGCTTCCACTGTCATTAAGTTCGACCCAGTGACCAGGCAGA
>JBKPBJ010000364.1:0-8233 GCA_046726875.1 Verrucomicrobiota bacterium | reverse complement strand
CGTTGCCTTCTCGCGCGGTCTTCGGCGGAGTAGACGAACCCGTCCTACCAAACTCAATTCGTTCGATTAATTTGCCAAGCTCACGCTTGAGCGCGGGGATTTGCTGCAGTGAGGTTTTTAACGCTACAAGGTCGCGCGCGTTGCCCGACGTCTGGCTCAGTCGTCCGGCAGCGCGTTCGATATCCCGGATCGACTTTAACTCCGCGCGAATCGACCCCAGCAGGTCGGACTCCTGCAAAAGATGGGCGATCATTTGCTGGCGTCCTTGCAGTTCCGCGAGATCTCGCAACGGCTGCAAAATCCAGGCGCGCAATTTGCGTGCGCCCATGGGTGTGATGGTCCGGTCGAGCACACTCAGCAGACTCGTGTCGCGTGCACCACGCGATTCGACTAGCTCAAGGTTCGCTTGTGTGGCGGAGTCGAGCAGGACGTGATCCGCTGGCGCATCGCAACGCAACGAAGTGAAATGGTCGATTTTGCGCCGGAGTTGGTGCTTCAAATAATGTACGATCGCGCCGGCCGCAGCGACTGCCGCAGGCATCTGCGCGCAACCGAAGCCGTCGAGGGACTTAACCTTGAAGTGTTCGCACAGGGTGAAGATTGCCTGTTCGGGTAGAAACGCATAGCTGTCGTATTCGAGCGCGTGATCGATTTCGCCAGTTTGCGCTTTTTGTTCCGAGCTAATCAACAATTCCGCGGGCGAAACCCGCGCGATTTCATCCTGCAGCGATTGCCGATCCTGCGCCTGGGTCAGTCGGAACTCACCCGTGCTGAGATCGGCGTAAGCAAAACCGAACACATCGCCATCGGCATAGATCGCGCCGAGGTAATTCGCGCGCTTCGCATCCAGCCAACTCAATTCACTTATGGTTCCCGCACTGATGATTTGCGTGACCTCGCGATCAACAATCTTGCGGCCGGGTTGCGGCTCACTCATCTGATCGCAAACAGCAACGCGTCTTCCGGCGTTGATAAGCCTGCGAATGTACCCCTGCGCGGCATGATACGGCACACCACACATCGGGACGCCGTTCCGCTTGGTCAACGCCACGTTCAACAGAGCCGACGCTTCCTTCGCGTCGTCGAAAAACATTTCGTAGAAATCGCCAAGCCGAAACAGCAGTAGCGTGTCAGGAGGAATGCTTTTCCGCAGCCGCTGGTACTGCTGCATCATCGGAGTGAGCGCGTCCTGCATAATGAAAATTTACCTTGCCAGCCTCAATTAACTATTAACAGACGAGCGGCCTGTGATTTTTTATTGGAAATAGACTTAAATACAATCGCGAATGCGCTGCAGAGGCTCTTGGGCAGCGATGGTAGCCAACCGGCGCAAAATTTGCACGGAATCAACGCCAAAAGGGCTGTTTGGGGTGGATTTGACGGGCAGAGCCCCGCCGAGTACTCTCCCGCTCACCGACTTACAGTATTTTCTAAAGCGAGGGGAGTGATTATCGATGCCAGAAGTGATTGTGCGCAAAGGTGAACCGGTCGATCGCGCATTGAAACGGCTGAGAAACAAGCTGGATGCCGAGGGTATTCTCGAGGAAGTCCGCCGTTTGCGCGCGTTCGAGACGCCTTCGCAAAAGCATCGCCGCAAGGCGAGAGCCAACGCCAAGCGCGGCCGAATGAAGTTCCGATTCAATGCCTGAGACAGTTACAAAAGTTACAACGGTTACAAAGAGCTAGATTCGGAAAAATCGTTGTAACGATGTAGCTGTTTCAACCATTCAACGAAGCGAAAAACTCGCTGATCGCCTGCACCAAGCCGTCAATATCGTGCCGGCGCGCTTCTATGTCGATGTTGAGTCCGTGATCGCGGAGGGTTTTTGACGTGATCGGGCCGATGCTGGCGGTGCGCATTCCCTTTGGCCACGGCAGGGCGAGGGCCAGAAAATTTTCGACTGTTGACGAACTCGTGAACGTGATCAGATCGGCGCCACCCTGAGCGAGTTGCCGCTGCGCGCCGCTGGTGTCGCGCGTCTCGGCCACCGTCCGATACGCGAACGCTTCGTCCACGATTGCTCCTGCAGCCGAGAGTTCTTTGGGCAAAACGTCGCGCGCCTTCTCGGCGCGCACCACGAGGATTCGCTCGTTTTCGATACTTCCATGTTTCTTGAATTCGCGCACGACCGCTTCGGCCACGAATTCTTCCGGCTGAAGATCGACGTGCAGGTGAAAATCTTTCACGCGTTGCGCCGTGGCCGGTCCGATCGCGGCGATGCGCACTCCGCCGATTTCACGCGCGTCATCGTAAAGCTTGAAGAAAATATCGAAGAACGCGTCGACGCCGTTCACGCTCGTGAACACGATCCAATCGTAAATGTGAGCGTCCTGCACCAGCTCCGCGAATTCGCGCAAGTTACTCGGCGGGTCGATCCGGATCGTGGGTAGTTCGATAACGTGGGCGCCGAGGGCGCGGAGCTCGTCGCTTAGCACGCTCGCCTGCTTTCGTGTTCGCGTGACAACAATCCTTTTCCCCAGGAGCGGGCGCTTCTCGTACCAGTTTAGCGTGTCGCGCAACGACACCACGTCACCAAACACCGCTACTGCCGGCGCTTCAAAACTGTTCGCCATGGCTTTTTGAGCAATATCCGAAAGCGTGCCTGTAAGCGTTTGCTGTTGTCCGGTCGTAGCCCAACGAACCAGTGCCACCGGCAAGTTGCCGCGGACACCATGCTTCAGCATTTCGCTTGTGACGTCTCCCAGTCGCTCCACGCCCATCAGCATCACTTGTGTGCCGCCAAGTTTCGCCAGCGCCGCATAATCGATTGCGCTTTCCGTTTTGGTTGGATCTTCGTGGCCGGTGAAGAATGTGACATGCGCGTTATGCGCACGATGCGTCATTGGAATGCCCGCATACGCCGGCCCAGCGACAGCCGACGTAATCCCGGGCACAATTTCAAATGGAATTCCCGCGCTGGCGATCTCCTGCGCTTCTTCGGCGCCTCGGCCGAACACGAATGGATCGCCGCCTTTTAAGCGAACGACCTGCTTTCCTTCACGCGCTTTTTCAACCAGCAGCGAGTTGATTTCCTGCTGCGTCCGGCTTTCACCCGGTTGTTTTCCGGCATAAATGATTTCTGCGTCATCTCGTGCCCAGCCAAGCACGTCCGGATTTGCCAGATGATCGTAAACGATTACGTCTGCCTTCTCGACGCACTCCTTTGCGCGCAATGTCACTAGACCGAGATCGCCCGGCCCTGCCCCAACCAGATAAACTGTCCCAGTTTTGTTTCCGCTCTTGCTCATGCTCTCAGTCTTGCTCGATCCTTCGCAACAATTCTGCCGCCAAGCTGTCGCTCTCGTCGCAAGCGCCTTCTACTTCGGCTTGCCGCGGCGCCGGCGATTCACCTTCGAAGACTTGCGCGTGAATTTTCATCTTTCCGTTGCTGATCGTCGCGTGCACGCCCACTGGAAAATTGCAATCACCGTGCAGGCGACGCAGAAATCCTCGCTCCGCCTGGAGGCAAAGCAACGTTTCACGATGGCTTATCGACTCGAGAAGGGCTTTTGCGCTTTGATCATTAGAGCGAATCTGGAGAGCAATGATTCCCTGACCTCCAGCGGGAAGAAAAATTTTGTGGGGAAGAATCGCAACAAAGAATTGCCAATCTTCGAAGCTGATTTCGGTCCGCGCCGGCAAAAAGCTCAGGCGCTCCAGTCCCGCGCGAGCTAACAAAATGCCTTCCCACTCATTCTCGCCGAGTTTGCGCAAACGGGTTGGTACGTTACCGCGAAGAGCAACGAGCTTGAGGTCTGCGCGTTTCCAATGCAGCTGACGTTGCCTTCGTACGCTGCCCGTAGCCACCGTCGCGTCGCGTGGAAGAGCAGCGAGACCGCCGGAGTGTTTGGAAATCAGCACATCATCGACTGCAGCTCGTGGAAGAACTGCCCCGATTTGCGCTCCCGGGCTGGTTTCACTCGGCAGATCCTTCGCGCTATGAACCGCCACATCCACCTCCCCGGCGAGAAGCGCTCGCTCGATTTCCGCCGTGAACAATCCTTTTCGGCCCGCGCGCGGGTCCATAAATTTGGCGTTGTCGCCACGTGTTACGATGATTTTGGTCTCGACTGCGACACTCGGATGCACGCTTCGAATTGCCTTCTCAACCAGCAGAGTTTGTGCGCGCGCAAGCTCGCTGCCCCGTGTGCCGAGGGTGATCTTTCGAGTTTCCATCTCTGTGCTGTAGCGGCGGTCTGTGACCGCCGATAACGTATTACCCCAAATGATATTCCAACCGAAAGACCTCACCCATAAATGGCCACTCCTCCGCTTTTTGGACAAGTCCCGCCCGCACCGGATTCTCCCGAACGTAGCTCCATTTTTCTGAGTACGATTCGGTGCTCCGGAGCAAGTGATCGAAAAACGTCTTCTGCCAATGAGGCGCATCCACTCCATTCAAGCGCAGAGTTTTCAAAATCGCATTTTTCAATGACTTCATCCATTCGGAAAGGGTGATTTTCTCATCGTCAGTTGCTACAAACAGATGAAAGTGATCTGGCATGAGTACATACTCTCCGATCCACGCGCCACGCCGAGGGCCTCGTTGCGCAAACTGTAGAAAAGTTTCATGCATAGACACATTCGAAAGAAGCTTTCGCCGCGCCTGTGTGCAGGCTGTTATGAAATAAATCGGCGAGCGCACGAACACCAAGTCAAAGCGATGCAGGCGCTGCTTCTGATTTTCGGCGGTCATAGACCGCCGCTAGAGCTCCGAAGCGCGGAGCGAATTTTCTCCGAGGGAGGAATGCTCGGCTGTCTTCGAAGCACGACTTAATCCCCGTGAAATTGAATCGACAAACTCGGTGACATGATCGGCAATAATCGCCTCGGCCGCCGCGACCTGCTGCCGTCGCAGGGCGAGCGATTGTTCCGCAACAGACCGTATTGAATCGATGTCGTAAAGATAAACGCCTTCCAATTCATTTACGCTGGGATCGACGTCCCGGGGCACAGCGATATCGATGATGAAAAGCGAACGATCCAAGCGTTCCCGCAACATCGGCGCGAGTATCTCAGATGTCAGTAACGGCGCTTGCGATGCCGTTGACGTGAGCAAAATGTCGATCTCCCGGCATTGCGCGGCCCAATCATCAAACGGCACAGCGCGCCCGCCTACCGCCTGCGCAAGCTCGCGCGCGCGATCCAGCGAGCGATTACTGACCCGAAGATCAGTGACGCCACGCGAGATGAGCGCCCGTGCAGTGCGCTCGCTGGTTTCACCGGCGCCAAGCACAAGCACTTTGCACTCGCTCAATTTGCCAAAAATTCTTTGTGCTAATTCGACTGCAACGGAACCGACCGACACCGCACCGCGCGCAATGTCCGTGTGAGTGCGCACCTGTTTTGCCACCCGAAACGCGCGTTGAAACAAACGATGCAAATACGGACCGGCTGCTCCCGATGTTCTGGCCGATTCGTATGCCTTCTTTGCCTGTCCAAATATCTCGCTCTCGCCCACGACCATCGAGTCGAGCCCAGAGGCGACCCGGAAAAGATGCTGGACACATTTGTTGTCCTCGTATCGATAAAACGGAGGCGCGTAGTTGTAAGGATCGCGATTTGTTTTTGTCATGAGACAACGCGCAATTTCGTCGGTCGAAATGCGTTTATCTGAGACTGCGTAAACCTCCACCCGATTGCACGTCGTCAGCAGCAACGCTTCGGCACAGCCAGCCCGTCGCGCGATAGACTCGGCTGTGGCGTTCCCCGCGAACTGCTCCCGGGTCACCACGTTTGCGGTGTGATGGCTCAATCCGATACAGAAAAGGTTCATGGCACCGGATGCAGCTCGGCGGTGAATGTGATTCCCCACAGAAGCGCCAGAGCAGCGCTAAACCCAATGATGCATAACGCGGCCACGCGTTTTGGCGCGAGCCACTTGAAATGGCGGGCTTGCAAGATTGCGGCGTAAAGTAGCCACAGCACAATCGCAGCCACGACCTGAATGCGGGGTAATGGGTGACCGGTAAAAAAACCGCTCACGATGCCTACCGTGTAAAGCGCAAAACCCCACCACAGCAGGCGCGTGATCGCAGCGAACAAGTTCGTTAGCGGCGGTAGATGATAAAAGATCGAATGCAACTGGTGCGTCTTCAGTTGGCGCTCCTGCAGCAGATACATTACGCCCGCGATGCAAGCGAGCGCGAACGCACCGTAGGCCACGAGCGACATCGATGCGTGAAACTCAAGCCAGGAATTCGCGGGGACAATTACCGGGTGCCGAGTGTCGATTGGCGCCATCAGGGCAAAACCTTGAAGCAACAATACCAATGGCGCGGTGAATGCCCCCATCAGCGAAAGCCGATACGCCGGCCCTACCAGCATATAGACTAACGCCACCGACCAGGCGAGAAAGACAAAAACCTCAAACAGATTAGTGATCGGACAACGTCCTAAAGCCTGGCCTCGAATCCACAAGAACGCTGTCTGAAAAATGAAACCGACTCCAATGGCAAAGAAATTGAATCGCATCGGGCGAAACACCCCGGAACGCAACTCGATTACGGTGTGTACAACCGCGGCGAGAAAACAGAATGTCGAAGCAATGAGAAAATAACGGTCCACGGGGCGTCGTTATTGTAAGTTGCCGTCCCCAGTTGGCAATTCTGCATAGTGCTCGCCGACGTGAGGGGCGAGTACATGATCGCAGACAGTTGGATCGGAGACCAGTGACGATGGGCAACTAGTTCCGGCGCCGGCTTCGTGAGCCGGAGTTGCGCACTGACCTTTTGGACTTGCGCAGCTTGTTCTTGCGGTTGCGCGGTGAGAGCACCGATCGTCTTCTGCATTTCCTCCACTTTCTGATATTGCTTCAGGAACTCGTTGAGCAACATCGCGTTTACGGCTTCGTAGCGCACACTGTAGATTTGGCCTTTACGCTCAGGCACCACGAGGTCTGGACTTACCTTTGCTACCTCTTCAGCGTCTCTCGTCAGTGTGGCGCATGCCCGCTCGGAAGAGAAAAGAGGAAAGGAAGGAAAGCGACAAACGCGTGCGCCATGTCGCGGATCGCGCCACGATTGACGTTTTTACGCCAGCCCGCTAGCGTTCGCGCCAATGGCCTCTGAAATGGTAGAAAAACTCCGCACTGCCGTGCGCGACGTGCCCGATTTCCCAAAGAAAGGCATCGTGTTTAAAGACATCACGCCGGTGTTGAATGATCCTGTTTTGTTCCGTGCGTCCATCGATTTGTTCCTCGAGCGGTGCCGCGGGAAGAACATCGACAAAATCATTGGCATTGATGCGCGCGGTTTTCTGTTCGGATCGGCCGTGGCATATGAACTTGGCCTCGGCTTTATTCCGATTCGGAAACGTGGCAAACTGCCCTACAAGACCGACACTGCGAAGTACTCGCTGGAGTACGGCGAAGCGGAAATGGAAATGCACACCGACGCCATAAGGGAAGGCGAGCGCGTGGTGCTCGTAGATGATTTGCTCGCGACTGGTGGAACTTCGGCCGCCGCGGCGGTGCTTATCCGAAAAGCCGGCGCGAATCTGGTCGAGGCGCAATTTCTGATTGAGCTGGAATTCCTCGAAGGCCGAAAGCGACTCGAGCCGACGCCGGTCACGTCGTTTCTGAAATACTGATTGTTCTGTAGCGCCCGCCGTCATCGGCGGAGTTGGTAATCGACGCCAACCGCCGATGCGCTGAGGGGCGCACCCCTCCAGCGCAACACTACGCGAATTTTGCTTTTGGAATTGCGATTCTAAATTGTCCCGCAAGACAAGTGACGATGAAAGCATCCCGAGAACTGGAGAAAGTTTTGGCACATGCGGAAAGCCGCCTCGCGCCGACAGGCACCCGGCGTCCCACTGAGGTCCTGCCGCTGTACAAAAAATTTCTGAAGGTTGAAGAGCACCGCTTGCGCCTCAGGCACCAGGCCGGTGGAGGCGGGCGCGAGATTTGCGCGCGTCGAGCGGAACTGGTCGATGTTTTATTGCGATACGTCTTCGGCGCTGCATCGTCCGCGGCGGCTCGTGGGAATGGCGAAGCTAAGGCGCCTCTGGCGCTCATTGCGCTTGGCGGATACGGCCGGGGCGAGCTCAATCCGTTTAGCGACGTAGACGTTATGCTGTTGCATCAGCAGAGCGCCGAAGTTTCGCCACACCTCGAGGAGATGGTGAACCAGATCCTATACCTGTTGTGGGACAGCGGATTCAAAGTTGGACACTCCACGCGTTCGATCAAAGAAGCCATTGCGCAGGCCAACAGCGATATGCGCACAAAGA
>JBKPBJ010000363.1:0-10270 GCA_046726875.1 Verrucomicrobiota bacterium | reverse complement strand
CTGCGGAGCCATCAGGTGACAAACATTCTGAATGAGTTAATTCTACAAGTAGGGCGCGATGAAACATTTTCTCGCCTTTCTCAAAGCAACGCTGCTCGGCGGTGTGATCGTTGTGTTTCCAGCGTGGCTCGCGGTGTTGCTCGTGCTCAAGGCGCTGGAGCACCTGGAGATTTTCGTCAAGCCGATCAGCAAGCATCTGCCGCAAGCCATCGGACACCCGCGTGTTATTGCGATCCTGGTGCTCGTGGGGCTGTGCTTCCTTGTCGGCCTCGCAATTCACACGGCCATCGGCCGGCGGATCGAACGCGCGGCAGAGCGGCTCGTCCTCGACAAGATTCCCGGTTACACCACACTGCACGGCTTTGCTGCGCGTCTCTCCGACTCTAAAGAAAGCGCCAGTTTCCAGCCAGCGTTAGTGGAGATCGAAGAGGCGCTGGTCCCTGGCTTCATCGTCGAGCAGCACAGCGGCAACGTTGTACCGTCTTTATTCCTTCGGTGCCCACGCCCATGGCTGGGGCGGTCTATATCATAGACAGCAACCGGGTCCACCCATTGGATCTCCCAGCTGTGTCTGTGATGCAATGTATCTCGAAGTGGGGTGGCGGAAGTGACAAGCTCGTTGCCGCTTTCGATGAGGCGCGCTCTCGCGCTGCTGCGTCGGTGAAGAGACTAACCAATAATAACAAAACCCAACAAAACCAAAACCTATGAAAATAAAACTCATCCTTACCGCGCTCAGCCTAGCGCTGATGTGCGTTCTCACTGCGAGCGGGCAATCGCCCGCACCGTCCTCCGGCAAGAAACCCAACATCGTCGTCATCTGGGGAGATGACATCGGACAATCAAACATCAGCGCCTATTCCTGGATTGTGGCAGGCAATTTATTCCCGGGGGCCGCTTGAAAGGTGACCCAGATCTCCTTCACGTAAGGCAGGAGCGGCATGACCGTCTCAGGCAGATCGACTGCAAACTTGATACGCGATGTATCAAGCAGGCGCACGATCGGCTGCCTGGCCTGCACGGTTTGGAAATTCTGCGCGACACGGGCAGCGATTATGCCATCGAAACGAGCAGTCAGTTGCGCGTAGCTCAATTCACTTTGGGCGATATCACGCTTGCTCGTTAGCGCTGCGACGTTGGATTTGTGGAACTCCACCAGGGCGGCGGCGCGGTCCAAATCTTTCTCAGCAGCAGCTCTGCTTTTGACGAGAGATTGTAGACGCGTCAGTTCGACGTTCGCAATCTCGAGATTGGCTTGGGCGGAGCTTAACTCCCCCTCGGCTGCGCGCAGGCGCACTTCGAAATCCTGCGGATCGAGCTTTGCCAGCACCTGTCCTTTCTTAACGGTATCGCCGACATTCGCTGACACCTCAATCAATGAGCCACCAACCTGGAACGAAAGCTCTGCCTCCTCGTTCGCCTCGGCTTGACCGGGAAACGCGCGTCCCCCTGACTCCTGAGAAACACCGACAACCATAGCTCGGACAGGCCGTACAACCTCTCGAGTTTCTTGGTGAGCTTCTCGCCCGCACCCATTAATCAAGATAATCGCCAGCGAAGCGCAGATAAGGATCTGACAATGCGACGCTGTTGATAATCTTGCGTTCAAGCGCGGGTCCTTAAGAATAGGATTCCACAAACACATCAGATGATCAGAAACCTGACCCAGTCTAAGCATCCGGCTTTCCAGCGACCACTGAGACCTTAGTCGTACAATTCAGATTTCGCGCCGTCGTCTGTTAATTGCCCAAAGTCCAATCAAATCATCCCGCATTCGCGCAACGCAACCCGAATTACCACGTCAACTCGAGTCCGCTTATTACGATATTGTCACTGCTCGCGCAAGTTGGAACTGCATCTTGGTTCCCGGCGCAACGGTTAGTGTGCCGGCAGTATGTCCATACCGTGCCTGTCGCGCCGTCACAGTCGGGTTTCCTGGCTGAACGCTGTGCATCTTTACACTGACATTGCGTCCGTTCACCGAAATTGACGTCAATTCCAGAGTTAGCGGCTCATTTTTGCGCGGATTAGCGCGAGACGACTTAATCTTTCCGGACGCCCTTGTTCCAGCTTTCAATAGAACGTTCCCGTTAACGGTGACGTCTTGGTCGATCTGCGCCGCAAAGGTTCTACCCACTGGATCCTGTGAAGAGATGGAACTAGCTGTGCTTACCGTCAACGTTGTTCCGGCGGGGATCGTAGCGCCATCCAAGGATGAAGCTGCATAGCATCCGCACATTATAGCCATAACTGCAATGAATTTGTTTGATGTCATATTAGGCTGAAGTGTTGAGTGTGCGTCGGAAGATAAGCGTAAAAACGCTCCGCCGCACATGACGCATTGTAAAATCAGTCCTCTATCTAACCGATCGATGAAGCGGACGGCTCCCTGGGCGAAGCAACTTCAGTGTGTTTGCCACCGACGCGGATTTGACAGTCCAGGCCGGTCGGGACGAAGAGGTCATCGAAAGAAGCGATGGAAAGAGGTTTGTGGTTCGTAGTGACCAAAAGCCGACGGCGTTTATTGAACTTGAAAGAGTTACACGGGAATGGCGAAACAACTTCAGAACCCAGCCGAAAGCCTTAGCAAGTAGAACGAATGACGTCCAACAAAAATGCACTCGACTTCACTGGCAAGGTTGCGCTCGTAACAGGCGGCGGTGCCGGGATTGGTCGTGCCACTTCGCTGCGCTTTGCGCGGCACGGCGCGAAGGTTGTAATCGGTGATATCGATCCAGCAGGTGCCGAGACCGCGAACCTGATCAAGCGCGAGGGAGGCGAAGCCGTCTTTGTGCAAACGGATGTGCGTGAAGCGAAGGAAGTGGAGAATCTTGTCGCGACGGCGGTCGAAACCTACGGCGGATTGCATTGCGCATTTAATAACGCCGGTATTCTTGCCCCCACCACACCGCTCGCTGAAGTTGATGACTCAACTTTCGACAACGTCCTGGCCGTGGACTTGAAGGGAATTTTTCTCTCAATGAAATACGAGATTCGCCAAATGTTGCAGGCCGGCGGTGGGGCCATCGTCAACAATGCTTCAATTGCTGGAATGATCGCTGAAGCGGGAATAAGCGCTTACGCGGCAGCGAAGCATGGCGTTATCGGTCTGTCGAAGGCAGCTGCGCTTGAGTATGCCAGTAAGGGAATCCGGATCAACGCGCTCGCCCCTGGTTTGGTCGAAACAGCTATGACTAAGCCCTGGTTCGACAATCCAGCTATGCGCAGCTATTTCATGGCTAATTCTCCCATTGGCCGCTTCGCGCAACCGGAAGAGATTGCGGGGATGGTTCTGTTTCTTTGTTCCGACTTCGCTTCGTTTGCCGTAGGTCAAACCTTTGCGATCGACGGCGGTTATACTGCTCGTTAGGGTAATAGCTCTTCGCACGAGCGTAGGAACGTAAGCCCCCAAATGAAAAATCAACGACACAGGTGTGGCGTTCGCGTTAAAATTGTACTTTCACTTCGAGAAACCTGGGACGAAAAGTTAGTGACGAGATCGGAACATTGAGATAGACAATGATACCTCTTCCTGATGACGTTGAATTCTACGAAGACATTCGTCTGCTAATCTACAGGCCGCATGGCGTATTGAACGAGCAGTCGGTTAACAAAATCGTTTCGATTATTGGAGACTTGGAAACGAAGTTACAGGAGCCTTTCAATCGATTTTTTGATACCTTGGGTCACGATGAGGTCGAGCTGAATTTCAGATACGTGATTCAGATTTCTCTCTATCGAGTCCTCTCCTATGGCGATCGCCTTCCAGTGAAATCTGCGATTTTGGCGACCAACTCAACGATTGTTCATTATTGCCAGCTGCATGCGATAATCACTAAGGACTCCCCGATCAATGTTCGAGTATTTCAAGAACGAGCAGATGCCGCGAAATGGCTCGGCGTGCCGATCGAGCGGCTAGCCTCGAAATTCGCCGCTGGCTAAAAATGAGATTGGAACACAATAAAGCCGGAACGCAGCAGAATTAATGGCGAAAATTGCTCGTTCGCAGTGCCGCCTTGTGTGAGAATCCGGGCGACCGATGAAACTGCCGCCAGACGTTGAGTTTCACGACGATATACGTCTGCTCATTTATCGACCGCGTGGTGTGATCGACGAGGCGGCTGTTAAAAAGATTGTATCTGTTCTCGAAGAGCTGGAAGCCAGGTTGGAAAAGCCGTTCAATCGATTTTCGGATACGCTGGCTGCCGACGAAGTTGAGCTGAACTTCAAATACGTTATTCAACTCTCTCTCTGCCGCCGTCTTTCCTACGCAGGGCATCCCCCGGTAAAGTCGGCAATTCTCGCCACCGATTCGACAATGATTCATTACGCGAGACTGCATGCGTTGCTAACTCAAGGTTCGCCTATCAACGTCCGCGTCTTCAAAGATCGACAAGAAGCAGCCGACTGGCTTGGCGTACCGATTGAACGCCTGGAGATGAAAAGGGATTTGTTATGACCGCCAATAGATCTTGTGTCCGGATGGTTGGCTTAATGTTTGGGATCAGCCTAACGATTGGCATTGCGCAAGTTCAATCCCAGCTACTGACTGGGACACCCACCGAGTCTCCTTCAGCACCAAAACACCGCACGGAAAAAAGCACCGAGCCAACCCCGCCGGTCGAGAGCAGTGCATCACCTTCAGCAGTCGAGTCGCCCGCGGCGTCACCGACACCGAGACGTATCCGCAGAAAGACAACGGCTGAACTGACTCCTAGTCCCACTCCAACTCCAGTCGCGTCGCCGACGCCCCGCAAATCCAAATTCAGATTTCCACGTCTGTTTAAACCGAAGACGTCGCCATCCCCAACTCCGGCGGGCGTGAACCCAGCCCCTGTAAGTGGAACTGGAAACGCTGCCCCTGCGCCGGGCGCATCCGCCAGGTAAGAATAGATCGACCGCAATCCACCAACCGCTTTGAGGTGGTGAATGCACACTCGCTCGCGTCACACATGCCAGCGTGACGATCCGAACCGAATTGAGAGGATGGCAGCCGCTATGCTTGCGCGGACTGGCCAGTGGACGATTGGCCGCCGAGGCTTTCCAAAAGCGACGGCAGCAAATCGGCCAATCCCTGCTGATGGTCCGCAGTGGGATCGATTTTTCCGGCAGGTGTCAGTTTATCGACGATCTTTGGCAGGTATTCAGCCAGGAAGCTCGAAGCTTGAGCGGGATCTATGCCCATTTTTGTCGCGAGCGCATTGACCTGCTCTGAACCAACGGCGTTTTGAATTTGATGGCTGGAAATCGCCTCGTTTTCGCCCATGCCGACCCACGATTGGAATGCATTCCCCTGGCCACTCTGTGCAAATTTGCTGGCCAAACCCTGCAGGCCGCCGCTCTGCGCGAAGAGACCACCCAGCACGCCTATGAGCTGAGCGGCTCCGCCAGAACCGTCCGTTTTTCCAGTAGCTGCACCTAATATTGAATCGAGTAATCCCATAACCTGCTTCCTCCTTTGTTTGTTGTTTTCGCGTGATGAATCCTTCAGCATCGAACAAAGGAGTGCCATGCACAAGATATTCGAGAAGCTAAAGGAAGAATTTTTCGCCATCCTCCCGCCAACGATCTTTTTCTTCGTAGCGTTGCACATCGTCGCGTTCATCCGTGTGCTAATGACCAAAGGCTCGCATTTCGGACCCGTATCCACCGTCTCGATTGCGGTCGGTTCACTAATTCTCGGCAAGGCGGTGGTGATAGCGGATATGCTGCCAGTGATCAACCGCTATCCCGACAAGCCTCTTATCTACAACGTGGTTTGGAAAACGGTCATGTATCTACTCGTTGCCAGCGTTATTCACTATTTGGAACGGCTTGTCGATTTCTCCCGGCACGCAGGCGGCATCATCGCCGGCAACGAGCAGATGCTTGCGCAAATGGTCTGGCCACATTTCTGGGCGATAGAGATCCTCCTTTTGGTGCTGATCTTAATGTACTGCACCGCGCGCGAACTGGTACGCGTCATTGGCAGGGAAAAAGCGCTGCGATTATTCTTCGGGCCAACGCCGCTGCCGGCATTCTGAGCGAAGAATGATGGCTCCTCCACTTGCCGATTTTTCCCGTGAAAAGAATCGACATCGGTTCAAGCGACATGATAGCCTCCACACCCTAACCAAAAGAAATCTATGCTACACATCATCTGGTACATCATCGTCGGTTTCATTGTCGGTGTAATTGCACGCGCCATTATGCCCGGCGCCCAGCATCTTGGTTTCATAATGACCACTCTTGCTTGGGATCGCTGGTTCGATCGTCGGAGGGCTTATCGGCCGCTTGTTTTCCAAACCGGAACCGGGTTCGGCATTTCACCCTGCCGGTTTCATCATGTCGCTCATCGGCGCGATCATTCTGCTGTTTATTTGGATAAGATTAGTGGCCTGACGAAGGTCATTGGCTGCTTGGCCTTGTTCAAAAGCGAGGCAAACATTGCGTCTCTATTCCGCTTTGGATGTCCCACCTCCAGTGCGTCTGACGTTGTCTCACCGTCGATAAGACCAAAGTCTCATTGCTGAACTGGCTTGCTTTTTTCAAGCTGCATTGGGTAGAAGTGTAACTCATGAATAAATACATCGCCGAATTCATCGGAACGTTCTTTCTTGTCCTGACGATTGGTTGTACGGTGATCGGTGCGGGTACGGGAGTGATCGCGCCATTGGCAATCGGGGCCGCGCTGATGGTCATGGTTTTCGCCGGCGGTCACATCTCTGGCGGGCATTACAATCCGGCGGTGACACTCGGTATCTTGATCCGCGGTAAAGTGCAACCAGCCGACGTTGTGCCTTACATGGTGGCGCAGTTCGCCGGCGCCGCCGTCGCCGCACTGATCGTGGGAAAGGTCTTTCGTGCCGGTGTCGCTGTCACTCCGATCGCGCTGCATGTTGGCCCTGCGCTGCTGGCTGAGTTTCTTTTTACATTTGCGCTTGTGTATGTGGTGTTGAACACGGCAACCGCGGAAGGCACTTCGGGAAATTCATTTTACGGTCTCGCCATCGGGATGACTGTGATGACCGGCGCGTTCGCGGTTGGTGATATTTCCGGTGGCGCGTTCAATCCCGCAGTTGCTCTTGGCATTTGCATCCTTGGCATTTCGACCTGGGGCAACATCTGGATCTATCTGCTGGCGAACTTCGCCGCCGCCGTACTGGCAGCCGTGATTTTCCAGCTGATTAATCCGCCGCTGCAAGTTACCCCGATCGCCACAGATGAGCCGCCTTACGAAACACCCGATTGAAAACTCAACCACCAACTGGAGAGAATATGAATCAAGCTAAAATCATTGCACTGATATCCGTGATCTGCGCTAGCGTTGCCGCTTCATCTGTGAACGCGGCTACAATTCCCGCCGGAACAGCACTGGCGGTAAAGACCGTTAGCCTTATCACCTCACAGGATGCCGTGGGCAGCAGCTTCGAGGCGAAAATCGCTCAGAACGTTGCTGTGAGGGGAACCGTTCTGTTGAAAGCTGGAACAAAAGCATTTGGGAAAGTTCGCTCTTCTCGTCGTAATCCGCGCAGATCCGAACCGCTCAGTGTCGAACTGACTTCGGTTTCTGTAAATGGACGTAAAGTTGCGGTAAAGACGAACAGCGTAGAACCGCACGGCCCACCGCAAACAGCGCGCCAGGCCCATTATGGACATACCGCCGGCACGACAGTAGTGAATCCCCAAACTCTGCTGCAGTTCCAGCTTCTCCAACCAGTGACGTTATAGCAGGTGGCTTTAGCTGGCGAGTGGCGCACGACTTGGAATTCGCCTCGGCTGATACAAGTATCAGGAAGCGATTGGAGTTTAAGTGTGCGCTAGCACAAATCCCATTCTACGGCTAGGTCTTCTGCTGAACCCAAGTGCTGCTCATTGTGCGACTCTTGGTTCAGATACAGGCAACCCGACACGAATCAGCTCTGAAAAATCGGGTGACGCGTCTGCTGCTTTGGCGCGGTCATTGATGAGACTGCGCTGCTTGAGTTCGGCGAAGGACAGGCCGCCGGTGACGAAAGCGCCGTGTGCGTACAACATTTCGTCGGCTTTGCCGTTGAGCAGGATCCGCCAGTCCCACGGCACGCGTTCCTTGCTAGGATGCTGCGTGCGGATGCTCGTGGTGCAGTTAGCGGTGACGGCATTATACCAGCGTGGCTGCGTGCGCAGTGTGTTCAGGGAATGGACATATTCGAGGAAACGCTCCCGCGCGCGATCTGGCGGGGCCGTGGTGTGGTAAAGGTAGATGTCCTCGTGGCGGTAGTTGGTGCGCAGGCGGATCACGTCGCGCTCGTCCGCGACAAGGTAGATGAGTGTGTACTGCCGATAGAGACCGCCGATAGTAGAATAACTCTGGCCGACAGTCTTCCTGGTCTCGATGGAAAAGCAGAGCGGCGACGTGTCAGCGAATTGGAAACTCACGATGGGATGCGCAATCCACGGTGAACCCCAGTAATCAATGGCCAGATCGATGCCAGTGATCTGCGAGAGCCGCACGGTGCGTGTTTCCCAGTGCGGCGTGTAATCGGTATTAGTTCGGTAGTCGCAGCTGCGGACGTCGTGAAAAGTAACTTCATCGCCGTTGATGTCCGCCCATGCCACCTGCGCCACATCGGGTTGCCAGTTACCCTCGTTACTTGGTTTCAATGTAAGCCACCACGTGAGCACCAGGGCGAAGGTTAAGAAGACGGCAGCTAACTTTCTCACTGGGCGGCGGAGAAAAACGACCGCCGCGATAATTGCTGCAGCGAACATCCATGCGATCACTGGTTTCGCTATCGGACAGTCGTAAGACAGGGCGCCGAATGCCCAAGCTGCGCAGCCGAGCGCAATGAGCCAGATAAGTACCCACACGATAATCCGCAGCACATCACGAATCATTTTAATAGCCCGTGTCGCAGACGCGTGGGAAGCATCATGATGGAGAAACGTCGCTGCAATGGCGGCAGCGAGTCACCTGGCTCACCGAGACGCTTGAGCAATAGTCGCCGCCGGTTTTGAGGTGCTCCTGATTCCTAGATGCAGACGCAGGATCCGGTCAAGCTCGGCGATCGTTTGCGGCAGTTCGCATGCACCGTGCGGGCCGGGAACGATGCATTCGGATTTCGCGCCATCCAGATGGGAGCTCCAATATGGCACGACGCCGTCGCTACTCTCCGCGAGTGGTCCCGGCTTGCCGCGGTTCCCGATGATCGAGTGATATGGCGCCTGGATTGATTCCTTGTTCAAAACCGCGAGATACGGCGCGCTTGGCTTAAGGTTGCTGACGCTGTTGGGGAGTCGGCCGTTGTTTATTTTCCTCAACGTTGCTTCGGGAATCTCGCTTTTTATCGTGGTAGTAAGGTCGACCGGAAGCGATATCAACTTGATGGCAAGTTCGCCGATCCCGCCAGACGCCATTTTGCTGCCACGATGGGGAGTACAAATGAAGACGACCCGCTTGATACGGGGGTTGGCCTTGAAAGTCGTGGCTCGGGTAACAAGGTCCGCCGGTTGCAGCGTGGCGAAGATCTGCATGGCTGGCGCTCCGAGTGTTTTCTCCCAATCGCCGCGCGTCACGCTCGTAACCTGCGCCTGCGAGAGCAGGCCACCCATGCTGTGGCCGACGAGGACATAGCCTTTGTGGTTCGGATAAGCTTTATCTACCCGGGCCAGTTCTTCGCGCAGACGTAACGCCGAATAGAGGACGGGATTACCGGTGGGATAGGCGAAGACCCAGAATTGGTAACGTTTGCGTATCTCAGGATCCGCCTGGAGACCGTTAATCGTCTTCACCCAATCAAAAGGAGTTGAAATAAGTCCATGGACAAAGACCAGAGGAATCCGATCGGGATCATAAGGCTGAAGAAAATATAGCCCGGTCTTCTTTTCGTAATGAGCGGCTCGTAATGCTCCCATTAATCCTATAAGCAGCGGATTGCCCGGCGGCTGGTAGTAGCTGATCGGAGCGGAGAAATTGGCTTCCAGAGGACGAACTTTCCCTTCAACACTTGCTGTCGGTTGCTTGGCAGGGCGACGAAGCGCAAGCTTTGCATCGTTTCCGTGGAAACCCAACGTCGCCGTAACCGCTGCACTAATTCCTTTGGCCGGCGCGAATTTTTCGGGTGGATTGACGATTCGCACCCCGACGAGCGCACCGCCAACACCCTCCTGAATGTTTTCCTTCTTGATCAGTTTTTCTTTGACCTGCTGTTCGAGCTCGAGGCTGGTGAAGTAGTCCGGCGCCCACACTGCTTTAGCCGCCGGTTCAAGCCGTAGATGATAAGTGCTGCTGTTCCCGGCGAGAGTTAGCGGA
>JBKPBJ010000362.1:0-7312 GCA_046726875.1 Verrucomicrobiota bacterium | reverse complement strand
AAAAAGCGAGCGCACTTCGACTTGCGTGCCTGGCGCTTCACCGCCGTCGCGCACAACGTCGATTTTGCCGCCATTGACGATAATTTCTGTCCCGGCGATCGCGCGCGCTTCACGCGTAGTCAGGCGAAATCGCGACACACTGGCGATACTTGGCAAAGCTTCGCCGCGAAACCCGAGTGTGGCGACGGCTTGAAGGTCGGCAGCAGAGCGAATCTTGCTGGTGGCGTGCCGCTCCAGCGAAAGCAACGCGTCATCGCGGTCCATGCCGCAGCCGTCATCGATCACGCGGACCAACGAAATTCCACCGCGCCGAATGACGATATCAATCTTGCGAGCACCAGCGTCGAGGCCGTTTTCAACCAATTCCTTTACGACTGACGCCGGGCGTTCCACGACTTCGCCGGCCGCCACCTGGCTGGCCACGGTCTCAGGAAGCAATCGAATCCGGCCCATTTGATTTTGCCAAGGTAGTGCAAGCGTCCCGCTTGCAAAAGCCGCAAGAGCCGCAAGCCCGGAGGCTCGCGCTACTTTGACTTGGACACTTCGTAACCGTATTTTACCGGGCGATGATCAACGTTACGGATAAAGCTGTTCGACAGCTCCAGAGTTTGCTTTCGCAGCGACCGGAGAATTCGCGAAAGGGCTTACGAGTAGAAGTGGCCAAAGGCGGCTGTTCCGGTCTCCATTATGAGATGACACTTGGCGAACGCGAAGAAGGCGATGCAATAGTCGAGCGCGATGGCGTGCAATTTTTTATCGACGACGAAAGCGTCTCCTACTTGCGCGATGCGACCTTGGATTTCACTGACGGTTTAACCGGCACGGGGTTTCGAATCGTCAACCCAAACGCGTCGCGTACGTGCGGATGCGGTTCATCGTTCGAAGCGGCGCAGTCAGCTTGAAACCGGAAACCATCGCGCGCTGAACTGATGGACTACGGCAGTCAATCGTACGACCCGTACAACGAGCCCTATGCGCGTCCGCGGGAGCGTATCAATTATTTTGCCTGGACAGTTGGAATTTTGCTGTTGATCGGTTTCGCGCTCGCAGCGTGGCTCGGAAGTTTTTATATCTTCAATCAACCGGAGCGCCCCGACAGTTATCGGATCCTGCAAAAGCTCCACAAAATTGAACCGCCGAAACGCTTCGAATTAACGGCTGCGCCGGCCGGCGAATTTCTCAACTCAACTCAGTTTTACGAGCGCTACATCGGCATGGGCGCAGCTGAGTTAGCAAAAACCAACGCCGAGCTGCTACGCAATTACATTCGAAATTATCAACAGGTCCGCGGCCTCGTTCCGTATGTCGTAGGCCGGTATACCATTATTGCAGTACGCGAACTCGGCCCGGGAGATGTTTTTCCCTCCGGTATGGCGGCGTTGACTGCTGCCGTCGATAGCGGCGAGCTGCTAATGGAACACGTTTATCCGGCCAAACCTGAAGCTCTGCCGCTGATGAAACAAACGCTCACCGTCGGGCTCGAAGTGAAATTGGAACGCACTCACGATATTTCTGCGGTAATTCACGCCGAGCGATTAATTGATGGCCGAATTCTGGTGACGGCGGTTCCGTTGCTGTATGGAAGCTACACGGTTACACGCGGTCTCGGCACGTTTCGCCTCGAACCACCGCCTAGTCTCAATCTCGTCGGAGGTTGGCCGTTGTTTAAATCACAGGAGCGCGCTTCCATTGAACAACGTCTTGCCGAATACCGGCAGAAAATGGGAGCAGCCCAAGCCGGCCCGCTCCCCATACCTGGCTTGGGTGCAAGCGCCACTCCGCCGCCTGCCAGGAATGAACTAGTGCGGATCGAACAAGCCAGGCCTGTCGCGCCGCTGGCCATGACCCCACCAGTCGTCGCAAAGAATGAGAAGCTCGCGAAGCCGACGCCAGCGCCGAAAGGCAAAAAGGGCAAAAAACAAAAGCTCGAATCCCCGCCGCCGGCAGCGACTCCCGCCCAGGCAATGGTCGCTCAGAACAAACCGGCGCCGGCCGGCACACCCATTACAGTTGCATCGGCGCTTGCTCCTCCGACGGCATTAAACCTTCCTGTCGCCACGCCGGCGCCAGCGTCTAAAGCTCCAGACGCTGGAGGCGCAGCGATCGCACAAAGTTCACCTGTTGCCAATGCCACGCCTGTGCCTGTGCTGCCTGCTCAACCTGCTCCGTCGGATGCTTCCAATGTAGCTCTGGCTTCGAATGCCGGCGGCGGCAATTGGAAAACGTTTGCGCCAGGCAAGATGCCGCTCGGGAGGCTCATCGCAACCGGCGACTTGAACGATGTGGCCGATCGCGGACTCGCCGGCGAGCGCGTTTACTTGAAAGGCCAGTTCGTGGTGAATTTTTCGGATGCCAGTAAAGCGGTGCTGCGGCCGCGTACAACATTAACAAGCAAAGTGCTCCACTTCGGTGGCGGTTCATCGACGCGCATCATTGTGGAATTTCCCCGTGGTTATAGTCCCCCGCCCCAAGGCGCCGTGGTAAATCGAGACGAGATGCGGCCTTATGAGATCACCGAAGTACGCAAACAGGACGACGGACAACTGAACGTTTTTGTCCGCGAGATCATGCAGCCGAAGTGATCGGATCTCTGCGCGTCGGATCCAAACTGTAGGGCGTCTGTGTCAGACGCCAATCTAGTCAGTACGTGAGCGCAGAATTACCTTGCCGTCGCGTACCTCAATGGTTCCGACGTCGTACGCATTCCGCTGATCGGCGAGATATTCGCGCAACTGTCGGGAGCGGTACTTCCAATTTAAGAAATCACTCGGCACTTGCTCGCCGTTCACAGTAATGCGGCTGAACTGCGGGTTATCCAGCCGCTGAGCACCGTTCAGTTCAGTGATGACGTTGCCATTAAAATAATAACCGGGTCTGCCGAGAAATCCCCCGATCGGCACACTCGCCTGCAAGCGGAGTTGATTCCCGTCGATCGAGACAAAGACTTTCCCGCGGACGTCGTCGCTTGTGGCGATCAACGCATTGATGTCATCCGCGCTCAACTCAATTTCCGCACGCTGGACTGCCCGCGTTTTCTCTTCGAAGTCCTGCCAGCGCTCCCGGACTCGTTGAATCTGTTGGTCCGAAGCGCTGAATTCCGGAACGGGCGCTGGCGCCTCGGCGATCGAACGCGTTTTGGCCAGCCAATAGCTGCCATAGAACAACGCTGAGTGTCGGTGAAGACCCCAGTACATTCCGGCAAAGCAAGCAATCGCCAGCACGATCGCAAATACCAAAAGAATCAGACAGCCTCGAGCGAAACAGCCCAGACCTTTTTTTCGCGGTGGCGCTTCAACCCAGGAATTCATGATGAAAGTGAATCGTTACATCGGATTACGATCAACGATTCAACGATTTAACGTTTTAACGCGGCGAAGCCATGTTCGCCTGCGCTTCCATCAACTTGTCGTACAAGGCGCGCAAACCATCCGAGAGCACGCGCGCGCCGCCAATGATCGGCATGAAGTTCGTGTCGCCGCTCCAGCGCGGCACGACGTGGAAGTGCAAGTGATCGGGTACACCTGCGCCCGCGCACTCGCCGAGATTCAGACCGATGTTGAATCCTTGCGCCTTTACAGCCGCGCGCAAAAGCGCCTGCGCGTGCATGACTAAATTCCATAGCTCAACGACCTCATTCTCGCCGAGCGCTGAAAGCTCCGCGACTTTGCGATAGGGCACCGCCATCAAGTGTCCAACCGTGTAAGGATACCGGTTCATCATCAGAAATGAATTTTTCCGACGCGTGATCACCAGATGCTCGGCGTCGTCGCTCGCGCGCGCTGCCGTTTCCAGAAAATCGCGGTCGCGCGGTTCCTTTTCGAAATACTCCACCCGCCACGGAGCCCAGAGCGTCTCCAATTCTTTCTTTGGAAATTCTTCGTTCGTCATGCCAACTGCATACGTTAAACGCCAGTCGGCACCAGACGCGAAGCAAATTTCTGGGTAGCGCGCCCGTCTCGTCCCGCACCTGCGGGAGTAATTGCGTCCTCCTTGGCTCGCCGTAGCCTTGGCGAAGGCGGCGCGATCACGAACTTTTAAGTATTTCACCCACGTCCTCGCGAAACTCTACCGTTGGATCAGCAAAGTTCTCGCTTCCGCTTGCCCGGGTCTCTGTCGAACTGCAAAATACAACTGAGTTAGTGCGGTAAAACATCATTCGGAGGTATCGTTATGCGAAGTGTTCTGTTGATAGTTGTGATTGTCTCGATTTCACTTCTCCCCCGCTCGATCTTCGCCGGCGACACCCGGGACTCCGGAGATGAACTCACCAAAGTGAAAGGCGAATACGCCGACGTGTTGGCCCTTCAGGGCACCGCGAAAGGCGAGATCCTCGCCATCGCCAAAATTCTGCGTGCCAAACCCAGGATTGCGGTCGATCAGACCGCCGCGAGTGGCGAATACTGCTTCAACAGCGGCCTGGGCACTATGGTTCACTTTGCCACCCGGCCGGAAGGAACGGCTGAAGACGTTGTTTACGAGTTCGACGCCTCCGGCCTAATCGCCGCCGGCTTGGACCCGTCGCGCCTGCAACAGCTACCCGAACGCGGCCAAATGAAACCCGGCGTCTGGTATTTCCTTCCGGAAAGACAACGCGATCCGCATCACGCCCACGCGATGTCTGCACCCACGATAGCAATTGCAATCAACATCGAATGAATCGGTCTCCCAGCGGCAGCTCAGCTTCTCCTCGTTAGGCCGGATATCGCATCGACATGGCTGGAGTTAGAATCAGCTACCTGATCGAGCACCCAGAATATGTCCCGCAGTTGGCGCAATGGTTGTTTGAAGAGTGGGATGTGATCCTTGGCGAGAAAACGCTTGAGGTTCGGATCAAAAAACTGAACGCGCACATGAATCAAGATCGGTTGCCCATCGCCTGGGTGGCGCATGAAAATGGCCAACTTCTCGGAACTGCTTCCCTTCGCGCGCGTGATCTTGAAGGACGCGAAGACCTCACTCCCTGGCTCGGTGGAGTGTTTGTCGGCCCGGATTTTCGGCGCCGTGGCATTGGCGCCGCCTTGTGTGCCACCGTCGAGGACGCAGCTCGGTCGCGAGGAATACAAACTCTTTATTTATTCACGCTCGACAAACAGGCGTGGTATTCTCGCATGGGTTGGACGTTATTTGCCCCTTGTGTTTGGCACCAGCGGCCCGGTCATATAATGTCCAAGCGACTGCACGATGCCTAACGAGTTGATGAATCGACGGTTGTCACTGGATGTTTTGCTGACAGTCCATGCTTTGCTGATCAATTCGCTCGGTATGCCCGTGGCCCATGGTGCTGGAACTGGCGACTTCGCGGGGTTGGTGGACATCGGCGGGGGCCGCAAGATGTATCTTAAGTGCAGCGGCACCGGATCGCCTACCGTCGTGTTAGTGGGTAGCCTGAGGGCTTCTGCGGATGACTGGAGCAGTTCTGATAAATCCGAGCCGGCGGTTTTTCCTGGGGTTAGCAACTTCACCAGAGTATGCGCCTGCGATCGTCCTGGAACTCCGGTTGATGATAAGCCTAGTCGCAGCGATCCAGTCCCGCAGCCGACTACAGCAAAGGATGCTGTTACCGCTTTGCACGCCCTCCTCATCGCCGCCGGCGAGACAGGACCCTATGTGCTTGCTGGACACTCGTATGGCGGTTTAATCGTTAGGCTTTACGCGAGCACCTACCCGAAGGAAGTGTCCGGTCTCGTGCTCATTGACGCTCTCAGCGAAGGGCTTCAGGATGCGGAAACACCACAACAATGGGCGATACAGCGAAAGCTAATTCAGAATGACGACCCCGAAAGTTTGGCGTTATACCCAGCGCTTGAAAGGATCGACGCGGCCCGCAGCTGCGATCAGATTCGCGCCGCGCCCCCACTGCATCCGATGCCTATCGTGGTTTTGTCTGCAGATCGGCCTTGGGGTCCTCAGGTGCAGTCGATGACCGCCGCAAACAAGCTACCATCCGAGGTTCCATCGGACTTCGGCTACATCGTCGATGCCGCGCAGAAAAAATCGCAGGAAAAGCTCGCCAAGCTTGTGCCGAATGAAAAGCACCTTACCAACACGAATAGCGGCCACGAAATACACAAGGAGCAGCCGCAACTTGTGATCGATGCAATCCGCGACGTTGTCGATGCCGTGCGCAGCGGAAGACGGCAGTTGACGCACTGAGGCGTGGCAGTCCGGTGTCCCGAGCTCCGTGGCACAGCATCTTTTTTCTGCCCGGGAGTTGGTCAATCTCTGTCCGGCTCCGGTTCCCCTTCGGTTGATGGCTCGGATTTCTCTTGCGCTAGCGCGTGCAGGATTTGTCGGCCAATCCCGGTGGCGTGTTGTTTACCTCTGTTAACGAGAATGACGATGCCTAACTTCCGCTGTGGAGTGAACCCGATCCAAGTCGAGGTGTTTGGCAGCCCACCGTTCTTGTCGAGGATGGTGAGATTGCCGGACGTTATGTCCTGCCAGGCGAGAGCTTGTTTGAAGTGCGGATTCACGGTAAACACGGGTTGTTGCGCTAAAGCCATGGCATTTTCGAGCGGACCATGATTGGCAAGTTCACCCATGTTCGCAGCTAGGAACGTAGCCATGTCGCGCGCAGACGAATAGATTTGGCCGGAGCCTGGCCACTCGAAGGCTCCCCCTTCCATGCCCGGCTTCCCAATCGGCTGACCCTGCGCACTGTGCCCCTGCACGGCGCGACCAAGCAAATCGCGCGGCAAGGGCAGTGCAGTCGAGGCCATCCCGAGCGAGCCGGTTATTCGCTGGTGCATTAGTCGGGCGAACGGGGTGTTGAAGCGGCGTTGGAGGGCAATCCGCAACAGAACCATGCCGGTATCCGAATACAGATACTGCTTCCCGGGCTCATGCTTCGGGTCCGCCTTCCAGGAATTCAGAAACCGGACGAAATCTAGCCAGGTGTATTTGCCTCGATGCCACCGCTCGTATTGTCCCGGGTGGCCTGGCAATCCAGAAGTATGACTCGCAAGCTCTCCCAGAGTTATCCGACGAATGTCACCGCCACGCTGTAACTCAGTGACATATTTGGCAACCGGATCGTCGAGGCTTAGCTCGCCGCGCTTCACGGCTTCCGCCAGGATCGTGGTCGCGAACACTTCGCCAACCGAGCCGAGATTGAAGATCGAATCGGCCGTTACTCGTTCGTTCCTCGCGTCATTAGCAAAGCCGTATTGAAGAAACGAGTCTCACCATTCATCCGGACTGCGACCGCAACGCCGCCTCCTTTCCCATTCGCCGGCAAAATCGGTCGAACATTTTGCGCGACAATCGCTTCAACGTTCCCTTGGCCGCGCACTGGCACAGCAGCAAGCAAAGC
>JBKPBJ010000361.1:0-5115 GCA_046726875.1 Verrucomicrobiota bacterium | reverse complement strand
TGCGCGACGGTTTTGCCGTTCAACTCTACTTCACTCAACACATCGTCCGCCTGCGCAGGCTGAAGTACGCGCTGCTCGACAAAAAATTCGGCGAGTTGTTTTTCAGTCATCGATTCGTTGAAGCGTTGAAGGGTTGAAACGTTGAAGCGGTCATCAGCTCACGTCGCCGACTGTGATGGAGATAACCTCGTCGGCAGAAGTCAGGCCGGCCAACACCTTGCGCACGCCGTCTTTGCGTAATGTTCGCATGCCCAGCTCGCGGGCTCGTTGCCGGAGGATAAAAGTCGAGGTGCGCTTGTTGATCATGTGGCGCACTTCGTCATCGATGACAAAAATTTCGAATATGCCCATTCGCCCTTTGTAGCCGATGTGACGGCACAGCTCGCAGCCGACCGGCCTCATGACCTGTGCGTCCAACAGCTGACCAGGCTCGATTGCAAGCGCGCGTAACTCGGTGTCCGTGAGTTCGCCCGGTTGTTTGCAGTTGCTACACAAACGACGAACCAGCCTTTGCGCCATCACCGCGCGCACCGACGACGCGACGAGAAACGGCTGCACGCCGAGATCAATCAAACGGGCGACAGCCGAAGGCGCGTCATTCGTGTGCAGCGTACTGAAAACGAGATGACCGGTGAGACTCGCGTTGGTGGCGATGCTTGCAGTCTCGAGATCGCGAATCTCGCCGATCATTATGATGTTCGGCGCCTGGCGCAGGATGGAACGCAACGCGGCTGGAAACGTCATGCCGATGTCCGTGTTCACCTGCACCTGATTGATGCCGGTCATCTGATACTCGATTGGCTCTTCCACGGTGATGATTTTGCGGTCCGGTTTGTTGATGTAATTCAGACAAGCGTAAAGCGTGGTCGTCTTGCCAGAGCCAGTGGGCCCGGTCACCAGGACGATGCCGTCCGCAAGTCTGATGAGACGCTCGAATGTTTCCTGATCGTCTGAAAGAAATCCAAGCTCCGGCAATCCCAGTTTTAGACTCGACTTGTCGAGAATGCGCAAAACCATGCTCTCGCCGTGATTTGTGGGCATGGTCGAGACACGAAGGTCGACCGGTTTCTTTTTGATCCTCACCTGGATCCGGCCATCCTGCGGCAGACGTTTCTCGGCGATACTCATCGAAGCAGTCATGATCTTAAGCCGGCTGATAATGGCTGATTGCAGACGCTTCGGCGGCGATTGCATTTCCTGTAGGACACCGTCGATGCGAAATCGCACGCGAAATTTTTTGTCCATCGGTTCGAGGTGAATGTCGCTCGCGCCGGCACGATGCGCTTCGATGAGTAACATCGATACGAGCCGGACAATCGGCGCGTCTGCTTCATCGATTGGGCTCGCTTCCGTCCCATCGCCGATTTCCAAACCAAGATCGATATCTTCGCCAAGTTCTTTTTGCAGGACGTCCGCCGCTTCATCAGCCGTGCCGTAGTATTTGATCAACGCTTCGCGAATCTTTTTCGGACTGGTACAAACCAGTTCCAGCTCGCGTTGAAGGAGAAAACCCAAACTGTCGATGGTATCGATGTCTAACGGGTTGCCGACTGCGACCACGAGCCCGCTCTCACCAAACGCGACCGGGATCACTTTGAACCGCCGCGCATCTTCGCCCCGGATCTCGTTGATGATCTGCGGCGGAATGATCATCGTGGAGATGTCGATCCAATCCATCTGCGCTTGCGCAGCGAGCGCGCGCGAGACCTCCACCTCGGACAAAGTTCCGTCGTCGATTAAAACGTCGAGCACGCCAGGCTCCCCGTTCAGACGTGCGCGTGCACCGTCGATTTGCTTGAGTGTGACAAGTCCTCCGTCTTGGAGAACTCCGAGCACGTAGTTTTCGTTATATTGCACCTGGGGAAAAACGCTCCGCCCAGTGTAGCGTAAAGCGGCTTTATTTCCAGCGGTCGCGATTTCGGCGCTATGAAAGTACGTTCAAACCTGCCGGACTGGAGATCCTCCGCCAAACTGCCACCCAAATTTACTTCGCGGTTGTGATGATCACTTTGCATGACTCCGGAGCTTAATCTGGTGCGCGTACCGTCGCGACTGAGCTGGTAAAGCGCGGGGAAAATTCCGATTCGCGTCACGTGAGAATCTTTTCGCGTTCTGGGACAGGATCCTTGGAACCACCCTAATTGCGCGGATGTTTAGCTTAGCCCTAATCGGGCTTGAGTTGCTAAAGCCATGTCCTTTCAATCGGCCAAAGAAAAGAAGTGAGAGATGAAAAGCTACATTCGAATCGCAGCGGCTCTATCGTTGGGCATCCTTGTGCTACCGGCACTTACGCCGTCCGCGCAACCCCGAAAACCTCCGTGGTGGTATGCCTGCTTTCAAGACTTCATTCCGCAAGCCCCCGGCAATATACCGGACCCAGGCACTACAGGATGGCCCAATATCAAAGCTGTTTACAACAACAGTTAAGCGTGTCGCCTCAAGAGAGTGCCAAGATCGTGCCCATTCTCGCCAATGAAGGACGAAAGGTAATAGCGATCAGAAACAACAATTTGCTTTCGAACGTTCAAAAAATTCAAGAGGTTAAGACACCGATACGATTAATTTACGCCGGAATATTTTCTCGCGCGTATCGAAGTGCGCGCGACATCCAGACGAGTTCGTCCAGGAACTTTTTCACGCGGCCGATGTAAGCTGGGTCGGTGATTTTGCCGGTGGTCGGATCGAAAAGCTTGCCGGCCGTGCCGAAATAGACGTCCCAGAAAATTGTGACCAAGCCCAGCTCGCGCAGGACCGGCACCAAGCTCTGGATCATACGAGCGCCTCCGAATGGACCGGCCGAAACACCGCAGACACCAACCGCTTTATGAATGTATTCCTTCAAGTTTGTATCGAGCACGTGCTTGAGCAGGCCCGGGAAACTGTGATTGTATTCCGGGACGACGAGAATCAGGCCATCGGCTCGCGCGACGGTAGCCGAGAAGTGGCTGTCCTTGAGCGCCCCGCCGGCGTCATCCATTCGAATGGGAATTTTCCGAATGTCGATCAATTCCGTTTCGATATCGGCGCGTTTTGATGCTTCACCGAACACGAAATTAGCCGCGGGTTCGGTTAAGCGACCCTGGCGCGGCGTGCCGATAACGACTGGGAGGAAGACAGGTCGGGTTATTTCCTGCGTAGCCATGCTTCGATTTGTCGCCACAGCGTAGAGAATCTTACAATCCATGCGCCAGCGAAATCGTTCTGGCGACGATCGATCCATTCGAACAAGAAGGGCCGGATTTGTACCGCATGGTTGCGCGTTGTTTTGAAACAGCGACCTCCGTGTAGCTGAGTGTCCTCGCGTCTGCGCGATGCATGCAAATCGAAAACGCGCCGCGCTTGGGCGCGTGAGAGCAGTGCAATTGACGCAGCCATTTCAAACTGTAGCCGGCGGCGTTGACACCGGCTCGGATAGAAGCATTGCCGGGGTCATCGCCCCCGGCTACAGCTGCGTCGCAGACCCGCTGGCGTTCACGTTCGGCGCGAAGCTCATCGAAGCCGGACGAAAACCAGTGCTGCCGTTGCCATTCGTGGTTACGCAGAATCAACCATTCCAAATTCCACCGCCATTCGGTTACGCGTCTTTCCTCCGGCACGACGGTGATCAACCGAAACGGACGCAGTCGGCGCAGCGGTAGTTTCGTTACGTCGTTAGCGATCTCGTCCGTCGTGGATTTTCCGGCAAGCTCCCTGACGACTATTCCGCGACTTACGATGTCGTGCTTGGGCTCGCGTTGGATGCGGTGCCAGTTGATGAGCGAGAGACAAACACCGGCATCGTTCGCCGAAATCCACGTTCCGCCGGTCGGCTCGCGGGGAAAAATCGCACGACGCCTTCCAAGCTCAACAACTGCTGGCGCCAGAGCTGCAGAGCGGTCCCGTTTTTCGTCGCGATTCATCGCGAGATAAAATCCATGCAATGTTGGAAGAAACGAAACGGTGCACATTAATCCGCCAGCGGATACGATAGCGCAACGGCCGAATATTGCCGCCATCTATGCCAGAGAATCGCGAGTGAAGAAGGCGCGTGCCCAATTGCCCTGTTCGCTGCGCCAATGGCGAAGACCAATCTCCATTGTCGAAACAGCGTACGATAAGCCGAGGACACCGAGTTCGCGCATCGTAGATGCTGGTTGCCTCCGACGTGGCGCCGTTGAGCTCGACGATTTGAAAATTTCGCCCTTCTTTGAAGTCATCATCGTTCTCGTAACGAACGTCGTTCTCAAAACCGAGGCGATCGAAGGTCGGGACGCGTTAGGTATTGCGCGGTTAACTATCGTCCGGGTTCCAAAGGCGTTTACGAAAGTACTCTCGCCAGCTGTTCGGAAGAAAGGGTAGTCCGCTGACGCGTTGCAACAGGTCGAGCCCCATCCAGAGCGCCCCGCGTTCGCGCACTGCTCACTTTTTTCGCACAAACCGCTGCACACAATTCGAGAGCAGCAGACGCGACGTGATTTGCGGCGAGTTTTTATCGTCTGTTTGGTGCCTGTGCAAGTCTGCACAAGGGAAAAAACTCGGAGCCTACGGGGCTCGAACCCGCAACCTCCGCCGTGACAGGGCGGCGCTCTAACCAATTGAGCTAAGGCTCCCGAGCGAAACCGAACGTAGCGGCGTCGCCGTCCACTGCAACTCGTGCGAGCAGTCCAGCGATGCGGAACGAATCACTGCTCGGGAAAATCCAAGCTCCAACTTCCAAATCTCAAACAATCTTAACTGGCAATGGGAAATTTGCAGGCTGGGAACGTAAGCGCTGCGCCTGAAGTTTTTTGGTGATTGGCGTTTGGAGTTGGAATTTCCGCGACCTTGATGCTCGCAGGCGGTTGAACATTTTGCAGATGCGTAGCGTCGAACATTGCGAACACGTCTGATGACGGTATAGTTAACTCGGTTCGGCGGATTGACCCAAACCAAATGAGCGACGAGCGCAGTGAGGGATTGCAGGGGGGGGAAGGAGACCCAGGTGCGAAAAATCTTCTCGATTCATTCGATCAAGTGATCGGATCGCTGCCGCCGGGCGATCCAGTTCGGCGCGAATTGTTGCAGCTGCGCCCGCAGATTCTCGATCAGCAGGAAACGATGGTCGAGGCGCGTCGGATGATTGAGAAGCTTGAGGAA
>JBKPBJ010000360.1:0-4634 GCA_046726875.1 Verrucomicrobiota bacterium | reverse complement strand
ATATTCTGGAGCAGCGCGGTATTTTGGGTCCCGGCGAGGGCGCCAAACCACGCGAGATTCTGGTCGATCTCGATGCTGCCGTTTAGCCGGCTTTTCGCTCATGACAATAGAGGGCCTCGGTAAAAAATTTCAGGAAGCGCGACTGGCGAGAAATCTCACGCTCGATGAAGCCGCGCGCATGACCAAAATTCGTCCGCAGCGGCTGGCGGAAATTGAGGCGGACGATTTTTCGCAATTCCCGAGCCTGGCGTACGCGAAGGGTTTCCTGCTTATTTACGGGAAATTTCTGGATGTTGACGTAACGCCTTACCTGGATGCGTTTGAGGATTCCGAGAGCGTGACCGTGGACGGCTATTCGTACCTGCAGGAGAACGAGCGCGCGAAACCGGTTTCCGCGCCGGTGGTTCGGCGCCGTCCAGCTGCTACCGGTGGTACCGGTGGCAGCAATCGCGTTTCGCCGATGCCGCTCATTGTGGGGATTGTGGTTTTAGTGGTCGGCTTTCTTGGGATGAAATTTCTTCTCAATGTGCAGAGGCTCGCGCCTGGGCGAGGCAGCTCGAGCGCGCAAACGTCGCCAACTGTGACCCCGGCGGTTGCCTCCGGCGGCTCGAGCCCGGCAGCAGCTCCAAACATTGGGGCTGTCGCTACGAGTGCGCCTCTTGCGGCCTCTGTCCCGACACTGGGGCCGCCGGAAACGCGCAAGGCCTTGGCTGCTAATTCCACAGTACCAGCTGAGCCGGAAGTGCGTAAGGCGAAGCCCGTCACTAAAGAAGAACTGTCGCAAGCCGGTGCAGTAACCAATTCGCCTCCGGAATCAGGCGAACAAAATCGAGTCGCAATCCAGCCGCTCAAAAGAACTTACGTGAGGGTAACGGTTGGTGACGACGGGAAACCCGCGTTCGAACGATGGGTCTCCCCGACAGATGGCGCGGTTGAATTTCGCGGAAAGCACGTATCGATTCGGGTCCTCGATCCTGAAGCCGTTAAGATCACCAAGAACGGACAAGAGCTGCAACAAAACGACCAGGACGTGACGGTCAACTGAAGTAAGTCTGTCATTCTGAGCGAAGCGAAGAATCTCGGATCAGTTTTTCAGCGATCCGCTAACCGGAAGTAAATCAGAGATGTTTCGCTCCGCTCAACATGACACCGCCGAAGGCTTTGAGTGTTAGCTGAAAATGAAGGCGACAAACGCGACAGATTTTTCCCGCAAACCAAAGATCGGCATGATCAGCCTCGGCTGCGCCAAAAATCTCGTCGATGCGGAGATCATGCTTGGAAGCGTTTTGCGATGTGGCATGGAAATCACGTCGCGCGCGGAGGAGGCTGATGTCCTCGTGGTTAACACGTGCGCGTTCATCGATTCGGCCAAGGAAGAATCGATCGAAGCGATTTTGGAAGCGCATCAGCAACGCGGGTTCAATAAACGGCCAGACCAAAAATTAATCGTAAGCGGCTGCATGTCGCAGCGGTTTGCGAGAGAACTGCACAACGAATTGCCTGAGGTAGACGCATTTATTGGACTCGATCAGATCGCGGAGCTTGGGGAAATTGTGGAACGCGTTTTAAGAAAACGCCCAACGCCGAACACCCAACGCTCAACGCTCAATCGAGAAAGTTCGACATTGGACGTTGGACGCTCGCCACGGCGGAGCCCGTCCAAGACGGCGGAGGCGGGTTGGGCGTTGGACGTTTATTCCGCCAACGTTTCTGATGTCGCGTTCACTGGCACACGGCCCACGTACATTCCCGATTACGATACCCCCCGTTTCAGACTTACTCCGGCGCATTCCGCTTACGTCAAGATTGCCGAGGGCTGCAATCATCCGTGCAGTTTTTGCGTGATTCCACAAATGCGCGGCAAGCATCGCAGCCGGAAACCGGAATCCGTGTTGGCGGAAATCCGTGCGCTCGTCAGCGAAGGTGTGCGCGAAATCAATTTGATCAGTCAGGACACCACCTACTACGGAATGGATTTGTGGGAGGCCAAAGCGGGACCACGGCAACCGGTGGATTCGACTCGCGGACCGACGCTGGTTTCGCTGGTCCGTGAGATTCAACAGATCGAAGGCGAATTCTGGGTGCGCCTGCTTTACACGCACCCGGCGCATTGGAGCGATGAACTGATTCAGACCATTGCTGAATGCGACAAGGTCGCGCGCTACATCGACATTCCGCTGCAGCACATCGACGAATCGATGCTCGGCCGGATGCGACGTGAAACATCGCGCGCGCACATTCAAGATTTGGTTCACAAACTGCGCGCTGGAATTCCGCGCGTAACGCTGCGCACTACTTTCATCGTCGGGTTCCCCGGCGAAACCGATGCGGAATTCGAGACATTACTGGATTTCATTCGCCACAGCCGGTTCGAGCGGCTTGGGATATTCAAATATTCGCAGGAAGAGGGTTCCCGCGCGGCGAGGATGCCGGGGCAGATTAACGCAAAGATAAAGAACTCACGTTATCGAGCGGCGATGGCGATGCAGCAATCCATTGCCCATGATCTGGCTCGCGAGAAAATTGGCAGCGAACTGAAACTGCTCGTCGATCAGCCGCACATTGCGCGAACCGAAGGCGATGCTCCGGACGTCGACACGCACGTGGTTTTGTCCGAGCCTGCGCCTGTTGGCGAGTTCATTCGGCGGACCGTCACAGGGAGCCGCGGTTACGATCTGCTGGCTTAACGCGAGTCACATTTTCCTAAGCTGCAAGATTGGGGAGTGACAAATCGGCGATTTCTGGTCAATTTCTCCAACACTAAATGGCCGAACCTGACCAACCAAAAAAAGAGACGGTTCGCATCCAAAAAGAGACGGTTCGCATCCAGTTGCCGGTCCCGCCTCCAACGAACCCGCCGCAACCGACCGTCAAGCCGCGCGAAACAGTTCGAATTCAGTTGCCGGTTCGTGAGACCGGCGGCCCGTCGATTCCTTCTTCACCGCAGGCTGCACCCGAGGATATTTCGTCCACGAACTTTTTCCCACAGCCGAAGCCGCCACCTGCCACGGTTCCGTCACCTGCTTCGGTGCGTCCTCCACCAGTTCCACCACCTTCGGGACCGAAAAAGGAGACCGTGCGCATTCCGCCGGAACCGTTACGCTCGGCTCAGAAAAAGACTCAGCCGCTGATGGCAATGCCCAACGTCATTCCACAAAATCCGCCGATCGCTGTGGCACCCGTCGAGAAAAGCTCAATGCTGTTGTATTGGATGCTTCTCGCTATGTCGGCATTGATTTTGATTATCCAGATTTGGACGTATTTTTCCTAGCCATGGAAAATTCTGACATTATCACGCTTAACGAATCGAATTTTGACCGCGAACTGACGCAGGACGACAAACCGATGATCGTCGATTTTTGGGCGGAATGGTGCGGCCCTTGCAAAATGATCGCGCCGCTGCTAGACGAGATCGCGCGTGAAAAAGCGGGCACACTCAAGATTGCGAAAGTAAACGTGGACGACAACCAGAGCCTCTCGTTCAAGTACAACATTCGCGCGATTCCGGCACTGCTTTTTTTCAAGAACGGCCAACTACGCGACCAGGTCGTCGGAGTCACGAGCAAGAAAGATCTGTTGAATCGAATCGACGCGCTGGGCTGAGCCAATTTTCGGAGAGCTCTCGGTAAGCGGCCGTAGTGCGTTCAGCCGTTGCAGGTTTGGTCGTGACCTCGCAAGAATTATTAGATTGTGAGAACTTCGCTTGGTCGTTACCGTAGAAAGAGGTGAGCCGGAAAATCCAATGACCCCCGCCAAGCGAAAAAGAAAGCCGCCAGCGAGAGCAAAAGCCTTACGTTTTGATAGTTTGGTGGCTCGTTACTATCCTGCCGTTTACAGTTTCGCTTCTCGATTCACGGACAACCCCCGCGAAGCAGTTGCGTTGACGCGCGAAGCCTTCAAAAACACGCAAAAGCAACTCCAGACCCGTCGCGATGAGGACGGACTCGCGACCATCCTCATCTCTGCTGTCATTCGCGCGGGTGTTGCGACGGCTTGAGTCAAACTTGTTATTATCGATCGAGTCGCTCGAAGAAGTATTGTCGCCGGTCTCGAAACGGCGCGAGACCAAATTCACAGCCCTAAAAGCTACACCCTTTGATTATGGAGGAATCATCAATCCGCAGTCTTCCTGAGGGCGTCGAAATCACCGGGAGGATCGCCAGGCGCTACGACGAAATTCTCACGCCGGACGCATTGTCGTTTGTCGCGAAGTTGCACCGCTAGCGCCGCCAATGTCATCGAGCGGCTGAAGAAAACACTGGACGAAGTTCGCGCCGCGAACGCGGAATTTTTCCAGCTTATCCGTGAATGGACGGCGGAACCGGACGACAAAATCTTGGATAGAAACAGGCGTTGATTTTCGTACGCTGGCGCTCTTAAGTTCCGAGACGGACGGCTATGAAGTGAACACCACGTATTTCAATACTGGTCTCTACACTATCTCCGAAGCTTCACGGCTCACCGGTGTCTCTCGCGGTCGCATTCGTCGTTGACTTCGTGGTTATCATTACCGCTCACGCCAAAAGTCTTACACGTCACGGCCGCTGTGGCGCGGCCAGTGGGAGCCAATTGACCATACCTTGGCGTTGGGTTTCCTTGATCTAATCGAAATTCGCTTTGTCGACGCTTTCCGA
>JBKPBJ010000359.1:0-18691 GCA_046726875.1 Verrucomicrobiota bacterium | reverse complement strand
AGAGCAGTCAGCACCGGCGCGAGCTCGCGGCAGAGCGAAACCGAAACTACCGCGCCTACAGCTGAGCCCATTCCCAGCTTGTTAAATTGGAAAAATGTTTGTGCCGAGAACACCGCACCAGTGAACGCGCCGGTAATTATGACGACGAGCTGCGAAAGCAACCCGACCTCGACAACCTGGTTGAGGAACAATTTCCACCGGAGCTTGTGCGTGAAAATGGAACGAAACGTGTCGCCAGCCAGCACGACCAGTTCGCCCAAGTATTGAAACAACGAGAGCAGCGGCGCGCCGAGGGCGCTAAAGAAGCGGACCATTGTGCAAGAAGTGATCAGTGAGCGGTGAACAGTGAACGGCTAAAGAGCGCCTCCGCAACGTTTTGTTCCGATGGCCAATCACCGATTATCGCTACACGTCCAGCCGTTGCGTTTTCGTTCGTGACTGCAACTCGGGCGGAATCGCGCCGATAAAAAGCGGTTCAAGCCCGAGCTTGAGGAAAATCGCGCGAAGCTCCCGGACGCTCAAACCAGGCTCATCGAACTCGAGGTAAACGATATCGTGATTTGTGTCTACTTTGTAGCGCAAACCGGCGATCTCCACGAGTTGTCTATCCAACTCGAGGATTTTCCCCATTTCGCGCAGCCCACGTGCATAAATCTCAACTTCAAACATGATGCGCCGCATTTTAGCAACCGTATGGTGTCGATGCAATTGATCTCGTACGCGAAATGATTGCCGAACCTGGTTCTACGAGGTTGCGATTGCGCCTGGCGCAAAGCTGCGTAAAAGATGGCCCTTGAACGGATGAGACGCGCCGCTCAGTATTTGTTCGTCAGCAATCTGGTGCTCGGCGCACTGTTTTTGGCCGGTTGCGAAACTGTTCCGCAAGGAATTCAGCAGGCGAGAATTGAGATGGCCCAAAGTATCGCAGCCGAACCAACCGGCGATTATTATATCGGACGGCGTTACTACAAACCCGATTACAAATTCTGGGGTTACGTTCGCAAGCCGGGTCAGCCGTGGAGCACGGCCGAGTTGGTCATGCTTAACGAAAAAGAGAAGCTCGCGCCAGACCGCGAACGCCTCGAATTTGGAAGTGATAACAACTACGAGTACAAGCTCTTTGGGTACTTCAGCGGTGACAAAGTGTACGAGCCTGCAAGCAACGGGATTTATCCGGAGTTCGTTTTGAAAGGCTACGAGCTCATTTCCGCCAACCCGCCGCCGATCTTCAGAAGCCAAATGAGCGGTCACTCTAGTCCAACTGACCTACGCTACGTCGTGGAAAAACCGGAATGAAGTCCCTCTATCATTTGTCATTCCGAGCGAAGGCGAGGAATCTCTGGCTGTGGTTTGTAACACACGCGTATAAATAATTAGGATGTCTCGACTACGCTCGACATGACAAAAGAACCCAGCGCTTCCGATCAACGCGATCCTCTGGTGGAGGAATTTCTGCGGTATCTTGCAAACGAGCGGAACGCGTCGCCGCGCACACTCAAAGCGTATCGGCAAGCGCTCACCGGGTTCCGTGCGGAGAACAAAACCTCGTGGAAAAAATGCACTGCCGACGATTTTCGCGACTATCTGTTCGCGCTGATGAAGCACGGGCAGGCGCGTTCGTACGTGCGGCTGCAATTCTCAGCATTACGCACTTTCTATCAGTTTCTCGCCGCTCGGAAACGGCTGCGACATAATCCTGTCCGAGAAGTGCAACTGCCAAAGATGGAGAAAAAGCTGCCACTGGTCCTGACACGCCAGCAGGTGGACGAACTTCTCACAGCGCCGGCCCGCGAGCCAAAAAGCCGATCTGCACCATCATGGATGCCGCTGCGCGACGTCGCCATCATGGAACTATTTTACAGCAGCGGCTTGCGCCTGAGCGAACTGGCTGGGCTCGACATCGCAGACGTTGATCCTTACACAGAGTCGGTGCGCGTATTCGGCAAGGGCCGCAAGGAACGCGTCTGCCCGGTGGGTCTGCCAGCGCTGGAAGCGATCCAAAAATATCGGGCGGCGGCCAACGTGCACGCAGGCGCGCTCTTCATCAACAAAGGGCGAAGGCAAATGTCGTCGCGCTCAGTTTGGCTGGTGTTGAAACGATATGTTCGGCACACGTCCATTCCGATTTCAATCAGCCCACATAAATTGCGGCATAGTTTTGCGACGCATATGCTCGATCGCGGCGCGGACCTGCGCAGCGTGCAGGCGTTACTCGGGCACGCGAGCCTTTCTACCACACAGATCTACACGCACGTCACCGTCGAACGTCTCAAGAAAGCGTACGCGGATGCACATCCGCGGGCCTGACTAATCGATTACATTTAAGCCACGCAGCCCAAAATGGCGAGCAGCACTCAAAAGCTTTGCATCGTTAGAATGAATCTCGCGAAAGCCGTTCTCGGATGCTGTCGAGAGATGCAGAGCATCTGCAGTACGCAAAAAGATTGTTGCAGGCAACCTGGCATAGACGAGCGCCGCGCGTTCGAAAACGCGCTCCGATAGCGGTAACCATCTGAAGGCTCCGCCACGCGTTTCGTTAAGGAACTCCTGGAGGGTAATCTCGTACAAATGCGCGCTGATGGCGCGCTCTCGAAGTTTCCGGTGGAACGCTGAAATCACCTCCGTCCGGCCATGCTGCGCGCAAGCGACGGAGTCGGAAGCGGCCAAGTGACGGACGCGTTCGTAGCCGGCATCCTCAAAGTACAATCGGACGAGGCAGGTTGAATCCAGATAGATCAAGGCTTAACGAGCATCGCGATCTTCGGAAATAATCTGTGTGCTGTCTGTACCGCCTCGAAGGCGATGCATTATTCTGCGAAACTCCGGACTGAGCTTTCGGCGAGCAAAATACGGTACCTCGGGTGTCGACGTTTGCGGTACGATCTTGGCGATGGTTTTGCCCCGTTCACTGATATGAATCTCACCGAACTTGGCGGCCTTTCGGACCCATTCACCGGTATTGTGATGAAGTTCGCGAATTGTTATCGTCTTCATGTGACACAGTGTGTCACATATGCAGGATTTTTCAACTCCTGCCGGTCGCCGTGCTGTTCCGCCTCAACTCGGAGCCGGCGCCGGTGCGCTGCTCTGTGCTTGTGATTCCGGAACCTGGAACGACAGCTTGCCGTCGGCGGCAACGACCTCGACGTGGTCACCGGGTTTGACCTTGCCGCGGAGCAATTCTTCCGCGAGCGGATCTTCAAGAAAACGTTCGACAGCGCGGCGCATCGGGCGGGCGCCGTATTGGGGATCGTATCCTTTGTCGATGAGAAATTCCTTCGCGCTTTGCTGCAGCTCGATGTGGACTTCCTTGGCCTTGATGCGCGTGAGCACTTTGTCGACTTCCAGATCAACGATGCGCAACAGCTCGGGTTTGCCGAGTGAATGAAACACGATGATCTCGTCCAACCGGTTGAGGAACTCGGGTTTAAACACGCGCTTGGATTCATCGAGAATCTTGTCGCGCATGGAATTGTAATCGTGTCCTTCAGTCGGTGCCCCGAAGCCCATTACCGTCTGCTTCTTCAGCAAATCAGCGCCGACGTTCGACGTCATAATGATGATCGTGTTCCGAAAATCGATCTTGCGGCCTAACGAGTCTGTGATCTTGCCGTCTTCCAAAATCTGCAAAAGAAGATGCATCACATCGGGGTGGGCCTTTTCAATTTCATCAAAAAGCACGACCGAATACGGCCGGCGCCGCACGGCTTCTGAAAGTTGCCCGCCTTCCTCGTAACCGACATAGCCCGGGGGCGACCCGATCAAACGGGACGCCGTGAATTTTTCCATGTACTCCGACATGTCGATTTGGATCAACGCGTCGGCGTCGCCAAACATGAACTCTGCCAGCGTGCGCGCGAGATAGGTTTTGCCGACGCCGGTCGGACCAAAAAACACGAACGAACCGATCGGGCGCTTGGGATCTTTCAAATCCGCGCGGGAGCGCCGCAACGCCTTGCTGATCGCCGTGACGGCTTCGTCCTGGCCGATGACCCGCTCTTTGAGTTCCGCTTCCATCCTGAGCAACTTCTGCGTCTCCTGCTCTTCCATCCGCTGGAGCGGAACGCCCGTGACTTTCGAGATGATGTGCATCATGTCGTCGCCAGTCACGACGACCTCTTTCTCTTCGCGTTCTTCGCGCCACTTGTTCAAAATGGCATCGAGTTTTTCCTTGGTTTGCTTCTCCTTGTCGCGAAGCGAAGCGGCTTTTTCAAAATCCTGGGCCTTGATCGCGCCCTCTTTTTCGAGACGGATGGCTTCGATTTCCTTCTCGATGTCCTTCACGTCCGGCGGCCGCGTCATTGAGTTGATTCGCGCGCGCGCACCGGCCTCGTCCATGACATCGATGGCTTTATCCGGAAGAAAGCGGCCGGTGATGTAACGATCGGAAAATCTGACGGCAGTCTCGAGCGCTTCGTCGGTGAGCTTGGCTTTGTGATGCGCCTCGTACTTCGGGCGCAAACCTTTCAGGATTTGAATGGCTTCATCAACGGTCGGCGCATCGACCTTAATCGTCTGAAACCGCCGTTCCAGCGCGGCATCTTTCTCGATGTACTTGCGGTATTCGTTCATCGTCGTCGCGCCAACGCATTGCAATTCGCCGCGACTCAGGGCCGGTTTAATGATGTTCGACGCATCCATCGCGCCCTCGGCAGACCCTGCGCCGACGATCGTGTGCAACTCGTCGATGAAAAGGATGACATTCTTGGAACGACGAATTTCGTCCATCACAGCTTTGATACGCTCCTCGAACTGGCCGCGATATTTTGTTCCCGCGACCATTAAGGCCAGGTCAAGGGTGATTACACGCTTGTCCCGCAATAACTCCGGCACGTTCCCGTTCGCGATCTCCTGCGCGAGTCCCTCAGCGATGGCTGTTTTGCCCACGCCGGCTTCGCCGATCAACACCGGATTGTTTTTCGTGCGACGGCAAAGCACTTGAATGACGCGCTCTATTTCGTTGCGCCGACCAATCACCGGATCGAGTTCGCTTTTTCGCGCCAACTCGGTCAGGTCGCGGCCGAATGCACGGAGTGCCGGAGTCTTGACGTCTTTCTTCGCCGGCTCGCCTTCCTGATCCGATTCGGACGGGGTGAAGTTTGGATCGAGCTCCTTGAGAATTTCGTTTCGCGTGCGTTCGATGTCGAGTTCGAGACTCTTCAGGACTCTGGCGGCAACTCCCTCGCCCTCGCGCAACAGGCCAAGCAAGATGTGTTCGGTGCCGACGTAGGAATGATTGAGCGCCTTGGCTTCCTTGCCTGCAAGCGCCAGCACTTTTTTAACCCGCGGCGTGTAGGGAACGTTGCCGACCATCTTTGTCTCCGGGCCGGAACCGACTTGTTTCTCCACTTCCATCCGCACCGTCTCGAGGTCGAGGCCCATTTTTTGCAGGACGTTGACGGCCACGCCCTGCCCCAGCTTGATCAGGCCGAGAAGCAAATGCTCGGTACCGACGTAGTTGTGGTTGAACCGGTCGGCTTCCTTGCGGGCAAGCGCCAAAACCTGTTGAGCTCGCGGTGTGAAATTATTCATTACTCGATGGTGAGTTCGTCAAGCCATTGCCTGAGTCTTTCACCATCCCACTAATATCAGGTTTGGGGAAAATTTTCAAACGGTCACGGATGATCTGGGCGCGCAGATAGTCGCGCTCTTCGGCATTTAACTTTTGTTGCGAGTTCTTTTGCAGATGCGCGGGCTGCGTCTCGATGAACAATTCGTCGATTTGTAACCGCTGATGTTCGGGGAACGCGCCGAGGTCCATTCCAAGCTTGATAACCGACAGCAGATTGAGCGCTTCCTTGGATGGCATGGCGTGCGCGTACGTTAGAACGCCATAGGCACGACCGATCTGGTCGCAAAGCATGCTCGGTTTTCTCTGGAGCAAAGTCTGCCGCGCGTCGTGTTCCTTGTCGATGATCGTCTCAATGACTTTGCTGAGACGATTGATGATGTCTTCCTCCTTCTCGCCGAGCGTGGTCTGATTTGAAATCTGAAAAAGATTGCCCATAGCCTCGGTGCCTTCGCCATAAAGGCCGCGCACTGCGAGGCCGATTTTGCTCACAGCTTGAATGACTTGGTTGATCAGCTCACTTAGAACAAGCCCGGGCAGGTGCAGCATCGCAGATGCGCGCATACCCGTCCCGACGTTGGTGGGGCAGGCGGTCAAATATCCAAGTTGCGGGTCGAATGCGAAGTCGAGCTTGCTTTCAAGCGTCGTGTCGATTTTATCGACGAGCTTAAACGCCTGTTTCAACTGAAGACCGGAACGAATGGATTGCATCCGGAGATGATCTTCTTCGTTGATCATGACGCTGAGCGTTTGCCGCCGATTCACCACCACCGCGCTGCCCGCGCCCTTCGCGGCATGCTCACGACTGATCAAGTGGCGCTCGACCAGCACCTGCTTGTCCAATGCCGCGAGATCCTGTAACCCTTCGGAAAACGCGTCCTGCATTTCCGGAAGCTCTTCCACGCGCGACCGGATCTGTTCGAGGATCGCAGTGCGTTCGGCTTTCTTCGCCCATCCAGGAAAAGCACGATTACGCAAATTCCGCGCAAGGCGGACCCGGCTGCTAATTACAACCTGGTGATGGGGCCCTTCACCGCGCAGCCATTCCCCCGCAGTAGAAAGCATGCTTGAAAATTTCATATCGAATTCGAAAGGTCGGTTTCAAGCCGCTTAATTTGATCGCGCAGCGAGGCAGCAGTCTCGTAGTTCTCGTCGGCCACGGCCTTCTGCAGATTTTCAGTAAGCGTCCGCATGCGTTGGCTGAGCGCCATAGCGCGCTGCGCGCGTTCCGGCAATTTTCCGATGTGTTCGGTCCCTTTATGCATCGCTTTCAACAGCGAACCCAACCCCTCGGCGAAAGTCACATAGCATTCGCTGCAACCTAGGCGCCCTGTTTTTTTGAAGTCCGCCTGGCTAAAACCGCACACCGGGCATTTTTTCGCCGGTGCCCCTTTTTCAATCTCTTCGGCTGCCCCGATGCCCAGCAGCAGATCAGCAAGGGCGAAACTGGTCGGATCCTGGACACCTTTTTCCTTCGAGCAAGCTTCGCACAGGTTTACCTTGTGCATCTTGCCCTCGAGGATCTGTGTCAGGAAAACTGTTGCATCATTGCATTTGCAAACGTCGCACAACATCTCTGTTAGTTAGACCGTGATCTCCTGCAAAGATTCAAGCCCATACATATTGCCCTGGCATGCTCTTGCTCGGAGATCCTTATTCTAATCCAAAATCGGCGTGCCCGTCGTGCGTGTCATCTCGCAGAAGCGCGCAATAATGCGCGTCGTGATCGGGCCGGGTTTTCCGGTTCCGATGAGGCGGCCGTCGGCTTTGACCACGGGAACGATCTCGGCGGCAGTTCCCGTGAGGAAGCATTCGTCGGCCACGAAAATGTCGTGCCGCGTGAAATCTGCCTCGACGACTTTGATGCCGAACTCGCCACCAATATCAAACACGACCGATCGCGTGATTCCCTGCAACGCTCCAGCCGTGACGGGGGGCGTGAAGATTTGGCCGTGCTTGATAATGAAGACGTTGTCGGCAGTGCATTCGGCAATGTTTCCTGCGTCGTTCAACATCAACGCTTCATCGGCGCCGGCAAGGTTCGCTTCAATCCGAGCCATTACATTGTTCAAATAGTTTAATGATTTCACCGCCGGATTGAGTGATGCCGGATTGCTGCGGCGGGTTGCGACAGTGACAATGCTCAATCCTTTGCGGTAAAAATCCTCGTGATACAGCGCGATGGTCGCCACGATAATGATCACGCTCGGATTTTTGCACTGCTCCGGATTCAAACCCAGGTTGCCGACTCCGCGTGTGACGACGAGACGAATGTAACCGTCGCGCAAATGATTTTGCCTGATCGTTTCAAGCAACGCCTCCGTCATTTTCTGCCGGGTCATGGGAATATCGAGACAAATCGAACGCGCCGAATTCCAGAGGCGCTCCAAGTGTTGTTCGAGGCGAAAAACGCGGCCGTTGTAAAAACGTATGCCTTCGAAAATTCCATCGCCGTAGAGCAAACCATGGTCGAACACCGAGACCTTTGCGTTTGCTTCCGAATAAAATTTACCATCGATGTAAATCTTCGCTTCCTTGACGCCCGTGGTCGGGCGCGGCCGACTTTCTATTGCGGGTTCAATTGTTTCGTCGGTCGCACGCCTGTCAGTCTTTGGTTCATCCAACACCGTCGCATCAGTGGTTTTCATGTTAGCAACAAAACCTCAAATGTTTAGACGCGCAATTCAAACTGCAAAGTCCGCAGCGCAAACGGAGTCATTGCAGTACTCCATCCATGATGTGCAACTGCCGATCGCCGCGCGTTGCCAGACGGGTGTCATGCGTAACGACTAGAAGGGTTTTGCTGCGATCGCGCGCGAGGTTTAGCAGCAGATCCATAATCGCGTCGCCCGTTTTTGAATCGAGATTCCCCGTCGGCTCATCAGCAAAAATAATGTCGGGATCATTTGTTAATGCTCGCGCGATGGCAACGCGCTGCTGCTCTCCACCCGAGAGTTCTGCGGGCAAATGATGCATGCGATCAGCCAGCCCAACTGCCGCCAAACTATCCTCCGCCTCTCCCCTGATTATGTGACGCCCGATCATTCCCGGCAGCATAACATTTTCGAGTGCGGTCAACTCAGGCAGCAAGAAATAACCTTGAAACACAAAGCCCATTTTTTCGTTCCGTAGACGCGCCTCCGCGGACGAGCTGCCGCTGTAAAGCTCACGTCCTTCGAACTTCACCGTTCCTGATTCCGGACGTTCTAGCCCTGCCAACGTGTAGAGCAGCGTCGTCTTGCCCGCGCCGGATGCACCGGAAAGAAAAACCGTTTCGTTGTGCGCGATGTCCATTGAGATCCCGCGCAAGACTTCGATTCGGCGCACGCCCATTCGAAATGACTTGTAAATGTCACGGGCAATCAGTTGCGGTTGCTGCACGAGCAAGTATCTCCCGCTAATCTGTTCTGGTGCAAGAGCCGATGGCAAAAAGCTGCCGCCGAAGCGTCGGGACGCAGCTCCTGCGATCTTCGGGAACGGCGGCAGCATAGCCCCAGCGGGATATCACCAGAACTACTTTCCAGCAAAAAGCCGCCGTCGAAAAACCCATTTGCGCCGGCTTTGGCGAAAATCAGCGCGTTCGTTCGTTATGCCATGCCTAGGGAGCGAAGTGTTGGCTGATCGATCGTGGACGTGGTGTAAAGCCCGTGATCGCGCTGGTAATCTGCGATCGCACCACGCGTGAGCGGCCCAATGAGACCATCCACTTCTCCGTGGTAGTAACCTTGTTGCTGCAGCGCCGCCTGCACATTCGCGATCACCTGGTCTGGTGGCAGGCGATTATAAGCGTAGATAGGTCCATCCCAGGCATAATACGCGTTGGGATTGTAACCCCAGGCAGGGAACCAGTAGCCGGCGCGCCAGTAATAAGGCGCTCCGAACACAAATGTGATGTTGTGACCGTAATGACCGCGCCACCAGTTCTGATCGTGCCACTCTGATTTGTAATTGCGGAACACTGTGTATTGCTGGCCTTGCCAGTTTTGGCTTCCCTCGATGCGTCTGCCCTGCTGGAACTTTACTGGCGGCGCCTTTGCAGTATTCGGCTGTTTTGCAAGGTTGAAGTGCTGCGGTTTGAGTGGCTTGCCTTGTGCTGCCTTCGCCTTCCCCTTAGCCGCGGTCGCGGTCGTCCGTTCGGTCGGCTGGCCGGTTCGGTTTACTTGTCCCCCTCTCGCTGCCTTTGTCTGTCTTTCAACTTGAGTTTGGTTCTTCTTACCCTTCCGCGCGCCATAAGCAGTGGTTGAGGTCTCAGGCTTCTTGCCCTTTTGCCCCTGATTCGCTGCAGTTGAAGTTTCGTTCTTCTTGCCCTTTTGGCGGTCGTTAGATGCAGCAGCGACGTGCGCGTTTCGACTGTTTTGGACCTGACGAGTTGCCGTCGAAGATTTCTTGCTCGCTCCGCTGGGAGCTGCGTGCGTGGGCTGAGCCGCGCGCTGGGCGGTTTGCGCCTGCTTCTTGGATTGCGATTTCTTTTCTTCTTTTTGCGCGCCGTAGACCATGCTGACGAGCGCAAGACTACAGACTGAAACAACTAGTATTCTCATAACATTCTTTTCTTTGGCTTTTTAGACCTTTTGAGGTTTGCATTTATTCAACGTGGCGGTGCCCTTTTCTGGATGCATGTACGCGCCAAAAACGAAGGATGCTCCACTGCTGCTGATCGCAGCAATTATCCGCCGGCAAGACAGAGCCGCGCAGCGGATAGTTGTGCGGCTCTGTCAGCCTGCCGTGTATCGGTACATGTTCCTTTATTCCCTTTTGCGATTTAACCCCGGGCGCTTGTGCGGTGTTGCGATGTTTTTGGTCAGCCCTGCTGTTGACGCACAGCTTCAAACAACACAATTGCTACCGCTGTAGCCAGATTCAGACTGCGCGTCCCATGCATCGGGATAGTGATGCAATTGTTAGCGTTGAGCGCTAGTAAGTTATGCGGGAGTCCTTTCGTTTCGCGGCCAAAGACAAGGAAATCATCGTTTCGAAAATTCACGCTGTAATAAGGACGTTGTGTTTTGGTAGTTAGAAAAAAATAGCGAGTCCCCTCGGATTGCGCACGCTGTAGCGCGTCGAACGAATCCCATAATTGCAGCGGTACCTCCTGCCAATAATCGAGCCCTGCTCGCCGCAATTGCCGGTCGTCGAGCGAAAACCCGAACGGCTTAACCAGGTGCAGAGTTGATCGCGTTGCGAGGCAAAGCCGGCCGATGTTGCCAGTGTTCGGCGGAATCTCCGGCTCGACTAAAACGACGTTGAACATCAACTCTTCCTCTTCGTCTTAATCTTCCTCTCACTGCAGGTCGTAGAAGCAGAGGAATAGGCGGAGGAAGAGGTCGACCGCTACAGTTTGCTTGCTACAAATTTTTCGAGTTTAACAACATCCGCGGCAAACTTCCGAATTCCTTCGCCTGTTTTCTCGTAAGCCATCGCGTTGTCGTTCAGCATCCAGCGAAATTTCTTCTCATTGAGCTCCAGCTTCTCGATCTTCGCTGACTTCGCTTTCTCCGGAGTGAGCTTCCGCTCGGCTGGCTCCTTCGATTTCGAAAGCTCTTCCATCAACTCGGGACTAATCGTTAAGCAATCGCACCCCGCCAGTTCCAGAATCTGTCCAATGTTCCGAAAACTCGCGCCCATCACCTCGGTCGGGATACCGAATTTTTTGTAGTAGTTATAGATCTCGGTCACCGATTGCACGCCCGGATCTTCCGGGCCGGTGTAATCGCGCTTGCTCTCCTTTTTGTACCAATCGTAAATCCGGCCGACGAACGGCGAGATCAACTGCACTTTCGCTTCGGCTGCACGCACGGCCTGCGGCAACGAAAACATCAGGGTCAGATTGCATCTAATTCCTTCCTTCTGGAGCTGCTCAGCGGCGTTCAAGCCTTCCCAGGTCGAAGCTATTTTGATCAACACCCGTTCGCGGAGAATTTTCCGCTCTTCGTAAAGTTTGACCAAACGGCGCGCTTTATTGATCGAACCCTCGACATCATATGACAATCGCGCATCGGTCTCGGTCGACACGCGTCCCGGCACGATCTCGAGAATGTCCGTGCCGAACTGGACGAGCAAATGATCGCAGATGTCTTCGATCTGCTCATGGCCGCTCAAACCTGATTTCTTGCGGTCAGCCAGTACCTCCTCGAGCAGGTGCGCGTACGCCGGTTTTTGCGTGGCCGCGTAAACCAGACTCGGATTGGTTGTTGCATCTTGCGGCTTGAATTCCTTCATGGACTCAAAGTCCGCCGTGTCAGCGACTATTTTGGTAAACTTCTTAAGTTGCTCGAGCTGATTCAGCTTCGTTTTGTTATCCTCCGCGATAGCAGTGCTCATAATAGATCCTCCGTTCGTTCGGGCCTCAGCCCAAAACGTACGCCCCGCGCGCAAGATCGACAATCGAAAATCTGACCGCGTTCAGGGACGAGGCGCTTTGCCACCGCCTGCCTCGCCTTTCAGCTCGACGAGTATCATGTGCAAAGGCTTCTCGCCAATGTTCTCTGCGGCATGAGTCAACGAGTCGCGATAGATAACGTCGCCGGTCTTCAATTCGCCTTCGGTTATCTTGCCATCGGATGCGTAGTTGCGGTACCGGCCGCCTTCCAAGACGTAAATCACGTAGGCCGGATGCGAGTGCACTTGCTCCTTGACGCCGCCTGGGAGGGTCGCTTCGAGCACGCGGACACGATCATTCTCGAATCTCACGCGAATCGTTTTCGAATTAACAACTGCCGGATCTTGCGCGTACGCGGGTTCCGCCGAAAAGCCAAACGACAACGCGACTGTAATTACGAAAATAATTAGAATTCGGGTACACATGGCGACAGCTTTACGAAACCATTTAAAGACTGACAATCGAAAATCCGTCTCGACGGTTTACAACCGTCGTATTAATACAAAGGCTCCGGAGCCCGGGAAGCCCGCCTAGCGTGAAAAAGCGCAATCAATGCGCGCATAATTGTTCACGCTGAAACCGGCTTTGGCTCCGAAGATTTGCGTGAGCCGAGCGCAGCGCGCACGAAATTGTTGCCAAGTTCCCACATTGGACCGGGGAATTTGCGGCACTCGGTGAGAACGTCGTCGAGTGCTTTAACAAACATGTCGACTTCCTTTTCGCCGATGATTAACGGCGGCAGGATTCTGATCACATCCAAATTATGCCCGGCAACTTGTGTAAGGATGCGGTGCTTACTGAGCATTTGACTCACCACCATTTGAGCAAAGAGCGCTTTGTCGATTTTGTGCAGAAGTTTCCAGGCCATTTTCAGCTTCAGTTCCTGCGGCTCCTGAAACTCGATTCCAATCATCAGTCCTCTCCCGCGGACTTCTTTTAGGAAAGAATGTTTCGCCCGCAACGCATCTATTCTCTCCATCAGGAGCACGCCCATTTTTGCAGCGTTCTCGACTAGATTTTCGCAGTCGATAATTTCCAGTGCAGCCAGTCCGCAAGCCATCGCCAGATTGTTGCGGCCGAACGTGCTGGAATGCACTACGCATCGGTCCATGCGTGAAAAAGTTTTCTGATAAATGTCGCGCTGCGTAATGATGGCGCCGCATGGCACATAGCCGCCGCTCAATGATTTTGCGATAGTAATAATGTCCGGTTCCAAGTTCCAATGCTGAAATCCAAACATCTTGCCCGTGCGTCCGAGCCCCGTCTGCACTTCGTCAGAAATGAGTAGTGTTCCGTATTTGCGGCAAAGCTCCTGTGCGCGAACAAAGAAATCGGTTTTAGGTGTTTGGCAGCCTTTGCCCTGAACGGTCTCGATAACAAACGCCGCCACATCGCCCGCCCGCAATTGACGATCCAACTCGTCGATATTTTCCAGCGGCACGCGCGCGTCGAATCCTTCCATCAACGGTCCGAAACCTTCGGTGAAGCTTTCGCAACCCATCAACGACAATGAGCCTAGACTCAGTCCGTGGAACGCGCTCGTGAGCGAGACCACACGCTTTCGCCCAGTCGCTGCGCGGGCGAACTTCAAGGCGCCCTCCATTGCTTCGGTTCCGGAGTTACAGAAGAAGACAGTATCCAAATGTGGTGGCGTGCGTTTCACCAGCGCTTCGGCGAGCAATCCGCTCAAAAGCGAGCAATCCATCTGCACCATGTTTGGCAGATCGAGATCGAGCACGTCCCGGATCACCTGCTTCACGACTGGGTGATTACGTCCAAAATTGAAAACGCTGTAGCCGCTCAAAAAATCCAGATACGGCTTGTTATCCATGTCGTAGAGATACGCGCCCTCGGCCCGTGCGTAGACCTTGTCGAAACCGATGACTCGCTGCGCCGCCACGAGCGTGCGGTTTATATGCCGGTCGTGCAGTTCGTAGTTTTCGCCAAGACGCGAGGCGACAATCTCCTTTAGATCGAAAGCCATAAGAAGCGAAATTTCAGCGATTCGCGTTGGAAACGCAAATCCTGTAGCCACGCGCCTGTGGCGCGTCAACGTCGCTTCCACGCAACGGCAACAGAGCAGCGGTTACATAAAAAAGCTGCAGAATTGCAGCACAATTCTGCAGCTTTATGTTTGCGAATTCAGCTTCGCTTATTCTTCGACTATCACACGTTCTACCGTGCGATGCTCAGTCGGGCCGGTGTAATAAACACGAACCCTTTGGCCAGCTCGCAATGGCGCTGTCACAGCTTTGCCAGCTGCGTCAACGATGTTCGCCGCCGTGCCGAGAGCAAAACTTACAGGACCCTGCTCGCCCCTGACGACGATTGTCTTGCCGGGCTCATATGTACTTACCGTGCCCGTCTCGTAAGTCGTGCTCGTAGTCGTTTCCGTTGTGGTCGACGGCCTTGTCGACGTAGTTTCTTCGGTCGTGGTAGCGCTGGTTTGTGCAAACGCCAACGGCGCAGCCAGCCCGCAGACCAAAGCAATGATTGTCTTCTTCACTCTGATGCCTCCTTGTTTGATTAGGTTTACCCCCAGAGTTCGTGACTCAGGGGTTGAGCGGACGTTTCAGGTCCGTTTTATGTTTTGACGGCTCGGGTAACGCACCTATTCGGGCCCGTGTGCGATCTCGGCGATTTGAGTGGGCGTCGCGAATTCGGTAACATAGGACGCAAATGACGAGCAAAACAGCGCGCGCCGATCCAGTTGTCACACCCGAACTGGTCAAGCAACACGGTCTAACGCCGGAAGAATTCGAGCAAATCAAAAAGATCCTCGGACGGCAGCCGAACTTCACCGAGCTTGGGATTTTCTCCGTGATGTGGAGCGAGCATTGCTCCTACAAGAACTCAAGAAAAGAACTGAAGAAGTTTCCCACGACCGGCGCGAATATTCTGGTCAGAGCGGGCGAAGAAAATGCGGGCGTGGTCGATATTGGCGACGGCTGGGCAATCGCGTTCAAAATCGAGAGCCATAATCACCCCAGCGCGATCGAGCCTTTTCAGGGCGCAGCCACAGGAGTTGGCGGAATCATTCGCGACATTTTTACCATGGGCGCACGCCCGGAGTTTTGTCTGAATTCATTACGCTTCGGGCCGATCACGCAAAACTGTAGAGGCGGCCGCGCAGGCGACACGCCTGCCACCACAGATCATCGACAAAAACAAATCGCGACGAACCGACGACTCTTCACCGGCGTGGTGTCCGGCATCGCGCATTACGGCAACTGCGTCGGCATTCCCACCATCGGTGGCGAGATTTACTTCGATGAAAGTTTCGAGGGCAATCCGCTGGTAAACGTTTTTTGCCTCGGTGTGCTGCGCCACGAACAACTCGCGCGCGGCACTGCGCAAGGCGCGGGAAATCCCGTGTTCTACGTCGGCGCTGAAACAGGTCGCGACGGTCTCGCCGGCGCGGCGTTCGCCTCCCGCGAATTGACCGAGCAGTCGCGTGAGGATCGTCCCGCCGTGCAAGTCGGCGATCCGTTCAAGGAAAAATTGCTGCTCGAAGCATGCCTCGAACTGATCGCTCGCGACGCGGTTGCCGGAATTCAAGACATGGGCGCGGCCGGTCTGACTTGCTCGACGTGCGAAACGGCAAGCCGCGGAGGCAGCGGTATCGAAATCGATCTCGCCAAAGTCCCAAGACGCGAGCCAGGGATGACGCCGTATGAAATCATGCTCAGCGAATCGCAGGAACGGATGCTGATTATTGCAAAGCGCGACCGGGAAGATGTCGTTCGCCAGGTGTTCGACAAGTGGGACGTGCCGTGCGCGGAGATCGGCCGCGTCACGAGCGACGGCATCATGCGCGTTCGAAACAACGGAGCAATTGCGGCGGAAATTCCGGCGAAAGCCCTGGCCCAAGAGGCGCCGCTATACGACAGACAAGCAAAGGCACCTGTAGCCACGCGCCTGTGGCGCGTCGGGGAAGAACGGCCCACAGGGCCGTGGCTACAAGATTTAGCAAGGATTGATCTGCACGACGCACTCAGGCAATTGCTGCGCGATCCAACGATCGCATCCAAAAATTGGGTGTATCGGCAGTATGATCATACAGTTCGAACGGGAACGGTGGTGAAGCCCGGCTCCGACGCCGCAGTGTTTCTCGTGCGTTACGCGGATAAAATTCTCGCCGCGACCACTGATTGCAATTCACTTTATTGCGCGCTTGATCCGCGTGAAGGCGGCAAAATTGCTGTCGCTGAAGCGGCCCGCAATCTCACCTGCTCCGGCGCACGGCCGTTGGCCGTCACGGATTGTCTGAATTTCGGCCACCCGTACAAACCGGAAAACTTCTGGCAATTACGTGAAGCCGTTGAAGGCGTGGCCGAAGCCTGCCGCGCGTTCGGAACGCCTGTGACAGGCGGGAATGTCTCGTTGTACAATGAGAGCCCCCTCGGCGTCGTGGATCCAACGCCAACAATCGCGATGGTCGGACTGATTGACAATGAAAAGCACATTACGACGCAGCGGTTCAAACACGAGGGCGACGTAATCATTCTCGTCGGCTCTGTAGCCGGCATCGGTGATGCCGGCGCCGGGATCAACGATCCCGGCTACAACTTAGGCGGCTCGCGTTATCTGAAGGTCTGCCACGGATTAAAAATCGGTCCGCCACCGCACGTCGACCTCGCTCATGAAATCAAGGTGCAAAATGCCGTCCGTGATTTGATTCGTGAAGGTCTCGTCCAAAGCGCACACGATTGCTCCGAAGGCGGACTTGCCGTCGCACTGGCGGAATGCTGTTTCAATCCCGAACGGCTTTTCGGAGCGGATGTCGACTGTAGCCACGGCCCTGTGGGCCGTTCGAACGAGACGTCGCACAGCGACGTGGCTACAGCCTTATTTAACGAATCCCAGTCGCGCATCATTATTTCTGTCACGCCTGAAAACCTCGACAACGCAATCGCAATGTTACGCGAACGTGAGGTCCCATTTCAGCAACTGGGCAAAGTCGGTGGCGACGAACTGCAAATTCAGATCGCCGAACAAACCTTCCGGTGGCGAGTTGCCGAGCTTTACAACGACTGGTGGAATGCGATCCGTCGCGCAGTTGAACAAGACGAAAGCATCCCGAGCTTGTGAATTTGCAAAAGGCGCGATTGAATCCACGCCAATCTGATGGATTATTTGGTGTGACTCGCCCCTCGAACAGACCGGACTCACGCGAGATGCCCGATTCGGCGGTTCTGCCGCAGCACGAGTGCGGGCTTTTCGGCGTGTTCGGCCACCCGAACGCCGCGGTGCTGACGTATTATGGTCTGTTTGCGTTGCAACATCGCGGACAGGAGAGCGCCGGGATCGTAACAAGCAATGGGCCGGGGACCAGCTTTCTCACGCACAAGGACATGGGTCTGGTGTCGCAGGTTTTTGGTCAGGACGAACTGGCAAAGCTAAAGGGTACACGCGCGATCGGGCACACGCGTTATTCGACGACCGGCACCAGCACGATCAAAAATGCGCAACCTTTCGTGGTGGATTGTGTGCGCGGGCAGATGGCTATTGCGCATAACGGAAACTTAATTAACGCCGACATCTTGCGCGATGAGTTGGAACGGAGGGGCTCCATTTTTCAGACGACCGCCGATAGCGAGATTATTTTGCATCTCCTGGCGCAGCCGTCGGACAATGGTGCAAATATCCTGGCGGCGTTGCGCCGGGTTGAGGGTGCGTTTTCGCTCTTGATCATGAGCGAACGCGAACTCATTGCCGTGCGCGATCCTTTCGGCTGGCGGCCACTCTCCCTCGGGAGAATTGATGACGCATATGTGCTCGCGTCTGAAACATGTGCGTTCGATCTGATCCACGCCGAGTTCATCCGCGAGATCGAACCGGGCGAAGTGCTGATTATCAATGAACACGGATTGCGCTCGGAACGGCCGTTTCCGGATGAGCGTCCCGCATTCTGCATGTTCGAATACGTTTATTTCGCGCGGCCGGACAGCATCATGGGCGGCGTTAACGTCGGAAAAGTCCGAACGGAAATGGGACGCGAACTGGCGCGCAGGTTTCCCGTCGAAGCCGACATCGTCGTGCCCGTGCCCGACTCCGGTAACTACGCCGCTCTCGGTTTTGCTGAAGAGCTAAAGATTCCTTTCGCGCACGCGTTCGTTCGAAACCACTACATCGGCCGCACATTTTTGCAGCCGAGCCAGCTCATTCGTGATTTCGATGTGCGCGTAAAATTGAATTTGATCAAGGAAATGGTGGCTGGAAAACGCGTAGTCGTTGTGGACGACTCAATCGTCCGCGGCACCACCGCCCGTGCCCGCGTGGTGAACTTGCGCGAGGCCGGTGCAAAAGAAGTGCACATGCGCGTCAGTTGTCCGCCACATCGGTTCGCCTGCCATTACGGCATCGATTTCCCTGACCCTGAAAAATTGATCGCGAACCAGATGTCGATGGAAGACATCTGCAAATATCTTGGTGTGGACAGTCTCGGTTACCTTGATGTGGAAGGAATGGTTCGCGCGACGGGAAAACCGTTGAACAGTTTTTGCCTCGCTTGTTTCAACGGCGACTATCCCCTCCCCGTTGATCCTGCGCTCGACAAGTTCATCATGGAACGCCGTGAGCAACGCGCCAAAGCGCTTGCCGATCAGGAAGCGCAGCCCACGCTGTTCACCGATCTCAAATGATTGGCAGGCCAGGCGCCTTGCCTGCCAAAACGAATTGGCAACCGGAGCGGTTGCCCTACAACGTATGACCATGAAAAAAGCGTATGCGCGCGCGGGCGT
>JBKPBJ010000358.1:0-9208 GCA_046726875.1 Verrucomicrobiota bacterium | reverse complement strand
AGGAACTCGTTGAGCAACATCGCGTTCACAGCCTCGTAGCGGACGGAATTTCCGGCCGAAGTTCTCAAAAAGTTTGAGAATTTTTCAGAAACGACCGAGTGGCCATGGACCAAATCGGTGGTTTCTGTGAGTGTGTTTGTAATTGTCTTTCTCAAAGCCGAGAGAGTGCCGGTCTCGCTCCCAGGAACCTCATCATAACTTGCGACACACTGTTCGAATTTGACGCCGATTGAGACTGAATCGGCGGATGCATGTGGACTTCATAATTTTATGAAGTTGTTTCTGGGGTTTCCAGATGTTCTACGGAATCGAAGGAGCGAAGTTCTCAAAAATTTTAAGAAACTTTCAGAAAACGGTCGAGCGGTGACCCGAATCGAATCGGCTGATAGATAGTTGGACTTTCTTCTTTTCCCCGCTGCATGGATTCAGGTGGTTGCGGGTCCGGAAGAGACGAAGAACCCAGCGGGGAGAAGTCCTCCGCCTGATTCAGATCCGTTTAGCGGTATGGAGTTTGGGAAAAATCGTGTTGGTGAGTCAAGCAAATTGCCGCAGGGGCGTATTACCAATCAAACGCCGTGATCGAGACGCCCGAGCATGCGGGCGATTTAAGACTTAATGCAGAGCGAAACTGCGCGTCACCGGCCAGTGATCCGACGCACTCGTCTGTGTAACGGTGGACTGCAACGCGGTTAGGTTCTTTGCAAAAATGAAGTCAAAGGTGGCATCCGGAAAGCCGTGACTTCCCGGGTGAGTTACTCGTCCTCATAACCGTAATCGTTCAAAACCGTTCTGATATCCAGCATCAGCCAGCGAATCGAGTGTTCTTTCCGCCGCGAACATTGCCTGATCGTGATTTGTGTTGAAATCGCCGCCGATCACAACGCTCTTAATGGTTGGCATTGTCGTTCCGATTACGTCATGGATGTGTGTCAGGAGTTGACCAATAGCGACCTCACGTTTTCGGATGTTCTTTGCGGTCTCGGCCTCTCTATCACCGTGAGTGATCAGATTGCTCTTTAGATGCACCGAATAAACGCTAATGTTCTCGTTTCCAATTTTGAACCACGCAAACGCGAAGCGCCTCGGCGGAGCCAACTGGCGAGTTCGCACGAGGGATGTCATCAGACTTAAAATCCGTTGGGCCATAACAGGCCCGTGCTGGTTCGAGTCCGGCCATCGGCAACTTGGTTTCGCGTCATCCGCGGGAAAATATGAGAGTTTCCGTTGTGCCTGATACCTCGAGCGGCAATTGCGGCAGCACGAATGACCGAGGCCTGGCAATCTTACTCGCGCTTGCCGCGGTTGTTTTGGTTGTTCATTTGCTGACCGGAGGGCGTTATGGTTTTCATCGTGACGAGTTGGCGACGCTGGACGACGCGCGGCATCTCGCGTGTGGGTACGTGGCGTATCCGCCGCTAACGCCGTTCTTCGGGTGGTTATCGCTGAAATTATTCGGAACCTCGTTAATTGGATTCCGATTCTTTGCAGCGATTGCCACCTCAGTCGCGGTAGTTTTAACAGGATTGATGGCGCGCGAAATGGGCGGCGAGACTTTCGCGCAAACGCTGGCTGCCTCAGCTGCGATTCCGTTCGCGCTCGCTGCCGGAAGCCTCATGCAGTACGTTTCATTCGACTATTTGGCGTGGGTTGGTTGTTCCTACTTTTTCATTCTGCTGTGCAAATCACGCGATCCGCGGTGGTGGCTCCCAATTGGGGCCTGCATCGGGTTAGGCATGCTGACGAAATACAGCATGCTCGTTTGCGCGTTTGCCATCGCCGCCGGCGTGCTGCTTACGGACCTTCGCACTCATCTTCAAACTAAATGGCTATGGCTTGGTGTCGCAGCCTCGCTACTCATCTTCTTGCCTAACCTGATCTGGCAAATTCAAAACGACTTCATTTCGCTCGATTTTCTCCGGCACATCCATGAACGAGATGTTCGCATTGGCCGAACGAAAAATTTCCTGCCCGATCAACTGAAGCTCACGCTCTTCACGTTGCCTCTGGCAATACTTGGGTTGTGCTTCTATTTCGGATCGAAAATGGGGCGACCTTTTCGGGCTGTTGGATTCTTGTACGTGATTCCGCTGTTTACCTTCCTGATCGCGAAAGGTCGCGGCTATTATCTCGCTCCTGCCTACCCGGTTTTGTATGCCGGCGGCGCATTTTTTGCTGCTGAACTGATCGCCAAGCTCCGTCCAGCTTGGCGGATTTCACTGCGGTGGCTTGCCTGGGCTTCGGTCGTAACGACCATTACATTCGCAGCGATGTACTTTGTTCCGCTGGCTCCAATTGATTCCGCGTGGGCGGGGCAGGTGCTGAAGGTTAACGACGATTTTCGTGAGGAAATCGGCTGGCCAGATTTGGTGCAAAAAGTCGCTCAGATCCGTGACTCGTTAGGCCCACAAGAGCGCGCGCAGTTCGGAATTCTGACTGGAAATTACGGCGAAGCCGGAGCCATTAACCTTTATGGAAAAGAGCATGGATTGCCGGAGCCGATTTGCGGAACGAATTCATTCTGGGCCCGTGGTTACGGCGATCCACCGCCGGAGACACTGATCGTGATCGGATTTTCCCGGGAGTTTGGCGAACGGTATTTCGAATCTTGCGAGATGGTCGGCCGCATCACCAACGAACATGACATTGCCAACGAGGAGAGCACCGACCATCCCGATATTCTTCTGTGTCGACATTTGCGGGAACGCTGGCCTGAGTTTTGGAAAAAATTCCGTCGCTATGGCTGAAAGCGAAGTAATAAAACGAATGAGGCAGCTCGAGGTTGATGAAGCCGATCTCGAAGAAACTTTTACGCGGTCCTCCGGCCCGGGCGGGCAAAACGTGAACAAAGTTTCGACCGCGGTAACGCTCCGGCATCTCCCCAGCGGCGTCAGCGTCACTGTGCAGGATTCGCGCTCACAGGCAGTAAATCGCAAGCTTGCACGGGAACGATTGCTCGACGCCGTCGAAAGCACGCAAAAGGCGCGCCGCGCAGCAGAAATTGCGGAACGCGAAAAAGAGCGCCGACGAAAATCGCCACGGCCGCTCGCGCTTAAGCGAAAAATTTTGGAGTCGAAACGCAAACGCGGCGAGCTAAAGAAGCAGCGGGCGAAGATCGAGGCGGACTAAGAAATCACCAAAGCAGCTCTTGTAACGTTCTGATTCTGCTTTCCGTCAGCTTCGACTTTTCTTCGACGGACTGCGCGGCGTCCCGAGTTTTAAGCGACGCGATTTGCTCCTGCTTTACCTTGGCAAAAAAGTCGGTTGATATAACAGCCCGCACGGCTTGATAAACGTCATTCATCATTTTATCGAGGGCATCGAATTTTTCCTGTTCGGATGAAAACACGGAGCCAGTGAAGTTCTCCGGCACATCAGCCGGACTCGGTGCGACGATAATGTGCTTGGCGAAATTGTCCTGGTATGCGGTTTGGAGCGCATCAAAGTCGTCAGTTTTTCTTGCGCTGGCCTGGCTCCATTTGCCGGCCTTTAGGTCGAACGTCCCCTGAAATACAGCGTAATTGTCTGGCTGATCAGGGAGACCTTTCGGATTCGTGAAACTCAGAGCCCGTACTTTCAGTTTATGCTCGGACCCGAACCGAAAGTACGCGTTGATGTATCCCTCGAACAAGCGGCTGACTGTTTTTTGAATGTGGTTACCGATGTCGATCTGCCGAAAGCTTTCCTCCTTGAATTCCAAGACAAAGACCGACTCAAAACCGTATCGGCCATCGTACTGGAGTACGCACGTGCTTGAGTCAGGCGCCCAGACGACCTGGAGATCGCGATCGTTTTGGTTCTCGAAATAATCTGTTTCGCGAATTTCGCCAAGGGTCTTTCGCGTCTGCAAATTTGCCAAATACGTCGTGGTGTTCCCCTCGGTCTCCTCCTGGTCGATCGCAGCTTGCTGTGACGACACGAGGATGCCGTAATGGCCATCAGGCGATTCGGAATGTTCGTGGACAATGTAATTTTCCGGCCAGTCACCAGCGGAGGATATTCTGGACGTGGCGACAAGCGCGAACAGAACAAGCAATGCTCCGTGTGTGAAACGCACGACAGGAGAGTACCGGATTCGTGCGCTCGTTTAAAAGAATAATTCTGCGCCCTAATACATCTGCGGACGCAACTTGTGACGAATTGGTTTGTGAACAAACCATTTAATCTATGAAAAAAGCAATGTTATTGAGCGGTGTTGCAGCGATCGTGGGCCTGACGCTGGTTTCATGCTCGAGCACGCCAGAGACCACCACGACCACAACGCGTCAAACCACAGTCCAAACGGCAGCCCCGCCACCAGCCCCCGCGTCGCGCACGACGACAACAACGACGCATATGGGCGGCGGTTACTGAGAGGGCAGCTGTAGCCACTGCCCTGCGGGCCGTCTGTTTGCGGTAGGGCGCGTCACTCCGTGCGCGCCGTTTTTGAATGCCACGCTGCGGGCAGGGGGACTGCCCGCCCTACCAGGCTGGACCGGCCACCCGCCTTCGCATGCTACGGCGAGGCAAGCAGGCTGCGGGGCTGGAAACTTGGTGAATCGCCCTACGATTTTTTGTCCGCGGCCGCTTCTGCGCTTTGCGCTTCCTCTTCCGCGGCCTGACTCACGACGGGCGCGATTGCCTGAAGCTTTTCGCCGTTGCGCAGGTCCATCAGTTTGACGCCTATTGTATTTCGTCCAACGACTCGGATTTCTTTCACGCGGGTCCGGACGAGCTGGCCTTTGTTGGTGATCAGCATGATCTCGTCCGATTCGCGCACGGTTAATGCGCCGACAACGTCGCCCGTTTTCTCGCCGGCTTTCATGGTGATAATGCCTTTGCCGCCGCGCGATTGACGTCGGTATTCGTCGAAGGGCGTGCGCTTACCAATTCCGTTCTCACCGGCGACGAGGAGCATGGCGTCCGGATTAACAATGGCGATGGCCACGACATGATCTTTTTTCTCCGGGCGAATTCCCCAAACGCCGACAGTGTTGCGCCCCTGATCGCGCAATTGTTCTTCATGGAATCGCAGGCTCATTCCTTTTGTAGTGATGAGCACGATCTCGTTGTTGCCATTCGTTAGTTTCGCGTCGATCAAGCGATCGCCGTCCTCGATTTGAATGGCGATGATGCCGCCCCGGCGGACGTTCGCGTAGTCCGACAGATTCGATTTCTTGACGATGCCGGATTGTGTCGCGAACACGATATGCAGATTTTCATCCCATGTTTCATCGACAGTATTCGGCCCAGTGCCTGATTTTTTGGATTGGACACGAATCGTGGCTGCGATCTTTTCGTCGGGCTTAAGCTCAAGGATGTTTGCGATAGAACGGCCTTTCGCCGCGCGCCCCATCTCGGGAATTTCGTAAACTTTTTCCACGTACGCGCGTCCTCTGGCGGTAAAGAACATCAGGTAATCGTGGGTGGTAGCGGCGAAAAGATGTTCGACGAAATCGCCTTCCTCCTCCTCGGTGGCGCCTTCGCGGGTTTGCATTCCGATGACGCCTTTACCGCCGCGCCGCTGTGCGCGAAACGCGCTCACGGCTGTGCGCTTGATAAAACCGCCGTGGGTGATGCTGATGATGCAACCCTCGTTTGCAATAAGGTCTTCGACGTTGATCTCCGCTTCGTCCGGAGCGATTTCCGTCAGGCGAGGGGAGCCATATTTGTCGCGAATTTCGCGCAGTTCCTTTTTGATGATGCTCAAGACGCGCAGTTCTTTGGCGAGAATGTCGCGTAAATCGTTGATCGTTTCGATGAGGTCCTTGTATTCGTTAACGATCTTCTCGCGCTCGAGTCCGGTCAGCTGGTATAGCCGCAGGTTCAGAATTTCGTCAGCCTGCTGTTCGCTGAACGTGTAGCGGCCATCGGTCAGGCGAGCAGGATTTCGAATGAGAATGCCGAGTTGTTCGACCTGACGTTTGGTGAATTCGAACGCGAGAAGTTTCACTCGCGCCTCATCGCGATTAGCTGATCCGCGGATAATCCGCAGGAATTCATCGAGATTGGCTAGCGCAATTAGATAACCTTCGAGCGTTTCGGCGCGCTCTTCGGCTTTGCGCAGTTCGTATCGCGTGCGGCGCAGTACGACTTCGCGACGGTGATCGATGTAAACTGCGTTGGCGTCCTTGAGCGGCAGCAGCTTCGGCCGCCCATGGTCGATCGCCAGCATAGTCACCGCGAACGAACTCTCCAGCGCAGTGTGCTTGTACAAATTAGCGATGATGACCTTCGGGTTAGCGTCGCGTTTCAGCTCGATGACGACCCGCGTGTTCTCATCCGATTGATCGCCGACGTAGCTGATGTCGGTCAGGACTTTTTCGTTCACCAACTGCGCGATTCGCTCGACCAGCGTGGCGCGGTTCACGCCATAGGGAATTTGCGTGATGACGATTTGCTGACGGCCGCCCTTGAGTTCTTCTACCCCCGCTTTGCCGCGCACTTTAATGCTGCCGCGGCCGGTCTCGAAATACTGACGAATGCCGTTGACGCCACAGATCACGCAACCGGTCGGGAAGTCCGGGCCTTTCACGTGCAGCATCAATTCGTCCAGCGTGATGTCGGGATTATCGATTTGCGCGCAGATGCCGTCGATGACTTCGCTCAGATTGTGTGGCGGAATATTGGTGGCCATGCCGACGGCGATGCCGGTGGCGCCGTTAACGAGCAGATTCGGAAATGCAGCAGGGAAAACCGTCGGTTCGGTGCGCGTTTCGTCGTAATTGGGAACGAAATCGACCGTGTCCTTATCCATGTCGGTCATCAGCGCCGCGCCGAGATGCGTCATGCGCGCTTCGGTGTAGCGCATCGCCGCTGGGGGATCGCCTTCGACCGATCCAAAATTTCCCTGGCCGTCGACCAATGGCTCGCGCATGGCCCACGTTTGCGCCATGTGGACGAGCGTGGGGTAGATCACAGCTTCGCCGTGCGGGTGGTAATTACCGCTCGTGTCGCCGCAGATCTTTGCGCATTTGCGGTGCTGCCGCCCGGGGAAGAGTGACAAATCGTGCATCGCGTAGAGAATTCTCCGCTGCGATGGCTTGAGTCCGTCGCGCGCATCCGGCAATGCGCGAGAGATGATGACCGACATCGAGTAATCGAGAAATGACCGCGATACTTCGTCGGCTACATTTACCGGCTCTACTTTTTCGTTTGGATTCAACATGACTTGCCTTGGCTGGAAGCTGGCGAGTATGCGGAAGGGCGCTCCGCCAGGAATCGCTTTTCCCACGTGCGCGAGATCTCATCGGCTTGTCGCGTCGTGACAGGCGGACCGACCCGCGCACTGGCTGGAAGTTTGATCCTTAAAAAGCTCAACACTGCGCGGATCGTCGCTTCATAATTCTGGCAGAGTTTTTCATACTCCACCGTCAACGGTTTGACTCCAATACGTCGAAATAAATCGTCCCAGATTTTCTCCTGTCGTTCAGCTTCATGGAGCGATTGCTCAATTAAATCCGGATCGAACTCCGGTTCTCGCAGACTGCTTTTGCCCTTCTGTACTTTCCAAAGTCCTGTCTGCAGCGCACGAGCCGTTGACAATGCCTGGCGCAATTTGTGGCGCCGCACAATGCGCACGAAACGAAGACGCGGAAACGCATTGCGTAGCAGCTCCAATTGTGGCGTGGAAGAATTTCCAAAAGCGTGCGCCTCTCGCAGGCGGGTAAGAAAATCGTCCAGGTACCAGCTCATCAGTTTGAAACCGAAAACTTCGTTGTGCGTGGTTTTGCTGTTCACGATGCCACGCACATACGCGTCATAATCAGCGGCAGGATCAATCCCGAGTTCTGCAGCGTAACGAGATTCGTGTTTCGGAAGAAAAAACTGTTTAGGCATGCCTGCCCGGCGCGTGTCGCGCAATCCGTCGGTGAGCAAATTGCTCCCTGAACGAGGAATCGTGCAGACCACATAACAACGCCGCGGATGCCGCAGCTTATGAAACAAACCTCCCATGCTCCTATACGTCGAGATTCCGCACGTTCAGCGCGTTGTCTTCGATGAATTGGCGACGAGGCTCGACGACGTCACCCATCAAAATGGTGAACATTTTGTCGGCATCGACAGCGTTGTCCTCGTTCAGGTCAACCTTCAGCAGTTTGCGTTTCTCCGGATTCATCGTGGTCTCAAACAACTCCTTGGCGTTCATCTCACCGAGACCTTTGAAACGTTTGATCTGCACGCCGCGACGCCCAATGTCCAGAATCTTTTGCAGGATTTCCGGAATCGAAAAGAGCGGATGCGAGACGGCTTTGTCGCCTTCGCCCTCGATCAGCTCGAATATCGGCCGATCGCTAGCAGCATAATGATCGACCTTCAACCCTTTGCGAGCCAGCTCTGCGATGATCTTTTCGATCGCAGCAGATTCGTGAAGCTCGACCAGCCTGCCGCGTCTCCGTGTTCCATCTGCTCGTGCAGGCGCTTCGCCTAACGGGAGTAGCTCCTGACCCATTTGCGTGTCGAATAAATTCAGATCGAGGTTGTCCTGATGAAATTTCCGGACGGCCTTCTCGTCGTGAAAATAATGCGCGCTTTCCTCGTTCCCGTCGCGAACCTTCACAAGGTAGTTGGGGAGCTTGCCGGTTTTGGAATTGCGGCGGGCGAGGTAAGTCTCGAAATCCCCGCCGTGGCGGCGCACTGCTTCGCTTAACTTCGCCAGCTTCTCCAGGGACTCCAAAATGTCCTTCAGTTGTGCCGCAGTGAATTCTTTTTTGTCGGCGAGATTCTTTAACCGCACGTCTTCAGCGCCTAACGAGATTAGGATTTTGTTCAGTCGCGTGTCGTCCTCGACATATTCCTCGCGCTTTTTCCGCTTGATTTGATAAAGCGGCGGTTGCGCGATGTAGATTCTCCCAGCGCGCACCAACTCGGTCATTTGCCGGAAGAAAAATGTCAGCAACAAAGTGCGAATGTGCGAGCCATCCACGTCAGCGTCAGTCATGATGATGATGCGGCCGTAACGCAGTCTCGTCATATCAAAGACGCCTTCCTCTTTGCCGTTGCTCTCTTCTTTCGATTTGCCAATCCCGGTCCCGATCGCTGTGATCATCGCCTGGATCTCGGCGTTCTTGAGAAACTGATCTTCGCGCGCTTTCTCAACGTTGATCAGTTTGCCGCGGATTGGCAGGATTGCCTGGTAACGCCGATCGCGTCCCTGTTTCGCTGAGCCGCCGGCTGAGTCGCCCTCCACAATGTAGAGCTCGGTCAATTCCGGATCGCGTTCAGAGCAGTC
>JBKPBJ010000357.1:0-5368 GCA_046726875.1 Verrucomicrobiota bacterium | reverse complement strand
CGCTCAACTCCGAAAGCTTTCGCGAGCAGGCAGTCCAACGCCCAACGCCCAACGCTCAACGCTCAACGTCCAACGCCGAATTCGGAATGTGGAGAGCTAACCAAAACAGAATCAGGCTGAAACCCGAGAATACTTAACGGTGTTGAATAATTGGTTCATCGGTCTTGTCTAAGATCGAAATGGGAAAAGGGAAAACCATGGAGGGAAGATAATGAAACGAGTTCTGTATTCAGTATGCATTGGAAGCCTCGCGCTGGCGCTCACAGCGGGAGCTGCGCAAGACAACAAGAAAAAGCCTGAGAGAGCGAGGCCGCAGCATAGAACAGCGAATATTCGCGCGGCAAGACCGGCGAACACCGGTGCAACGACGGCAGCGCGCCATTCGGCTGCAGTGAATCGACAGCCGGTACTCAAGGCCTCCCGCAGCAACTCGAATGCGGCGATGAATCAAAAGCGGATGCGCACGGTTCGCGAGCGGAACCTCGCGAGGAACGAAGCGTTGCACCGAAAACAAGAGTTTCGCGCGCGAAGGCCAGCGTCGGCGACGGCCGCTACAACTCGCGACCGGAATTTCGCGGCTAATCGGACGAGAAACGATTTTAATCGTAATCGCAATTCGAACGAGTCGGGCGCTCGGAACAACGTAGCGGTTAATCGTGAGAGAAACCTCGCGGTCAACCGAACACGGAATGCCGAGGTCAATCGCGTTCGCAACGCCGATCAGTTTCGTGGTCGCAATGGTGTAGCCGTTAATCGCGAGCGCAACTTCAATCGGACAGGGAACTTCGCGTATTATCGCGGACGCAATGTGAGAATTACGAATAACTGGCGCACTGACGCTTTCCGCGGCCAACGATATGCGGTGTTCCACAATTATCATAAGCAGTGGCATGATCGCGGTTGGTGGAGAGGTCATTACAACAGGATCGTGTTTGTGAGCGGTGGCTGGTATTACTGGAACGCAGGATACTGGTTCCCGGCATGGGGCTATGATCCGTACGTTAGTTATGTGTATGATGGCCCCATCTACGCCTACAATGGATGGACGCCCGATCAGGTAACTGTCGACGTGCAGGAACAGCTGGCGCGCGCCGGTTACTACGATGGACCGATTGATGGTGTTCTTGGGCCAATGACTCGAGAGGCCATCGCAGCTTTCCAGGCTGACAACGGTTTGGCGGTTACATCGGCCATCGATGAGCCAACACTCGCCACGCTCGGCATAGCGTAAGGAATCGGAGCATTCTTGAGAGCCGCGTGATGTGCTCATCATGCGGCTCTTTTTAAAATGATCAGCCTGCAACGGATGCGAAGCAACGGCCAGGCTTTCAAAGCAGGAATCGAGCGAATGGGATGAGCGAGATAGAAGGCAAAGCGACGAGGGTAGGAGCGAGCGAGTGTGGGCAGCGAGCGAGTTTCAATCGAGCGAATGAGATGAGCGACCCACCTTCCCCAAGGCTACGGCGTGCCAAGCATAGAAGGCAAAGCGACGAGCGTAGGAGCGAGCGAGTGTGGGCAACGAGCGAGTTTCAATCGAGCGAATGGGATGAGCGAGACAGAAGGCAAAGCTGCGAGGGCAGCGTCGTGCCTTTTGGAAGAGAAGCGAGTTTCAATCGAGGAGACGGGATTTCAGATGCTGATTGTTTGAGGTGAGATATTTGAGGTTTGGCGTAGAGCAAGCGAGCCGAGTGCATAATTTCCTTGGCCTTATCAGTCTACCGGCGTATCCCAAGAGAGGGACTCACTAAACGCAAGTGAATCCCGTGCAACGATACGATATAGATGCTCTGGCAAGGGAGAAGAGAAAGCGAGAACGTTGACGACGCGCGCGGATCCGGCGGCGGCGGACGCCTTGTGCTAGGCGGCGGAATTGGCACCGTCATTCTTGTCGTTCTTTATCTTCTGCTCGGGGGCGATCCTCAGGCGCTGTTCAATTCACAGCAAGCGCAATTACCGCAATCTGCCCAGTTCGACAATCAAGCGCCGCGCGACGAGGCATCGAAGTTCGTCGCAGTCGTTCTCGCCGATACGGAAGACGCCTGGCACGAAATCTTCCGGCAAATGGGCCGCGAGTACGAAGAGCCGAGGCTCGTACTATTCACGGACCTGATTCAGTCCGGCTGCGGCTTCGCCAGTGGCGCAACGGGTCCGTTCTATTGTCCGCAAGATCGGTGGGTTTATATCGACCTGGGTTTTTTCCGTCAACTACAGGAACGCCTGGGCGCAGGCGGCGATTTCGCAGAGGCCTACGTTATCGCCCACGAAGTTGGACATCACGTGCAGAATCTGCTCGGGATTACCGATAGTGTACAGGCGGCGCGCCGTCGGGTCAGCGAATCTGAATACAACCAGCTCTCTGTCCGGCTCGAGCTGCAGGCAGATTTTCTCGCCGGCGTTTGGGCGCGTTATGCCGACCGGATCAAGCACGTTGTAGAAGCGGGGGATATCGAAGAAGCAATGCGTGCGGCCAGCGCGGTTGGCGATGACAGACTTCAGTACCGCTCGCGCGGTTACGTCGTGCCCGATTCATTTACGCACGGCACGTCCGAACAACGTGTCCGCTGGTTCCGTCGCGGCTACGAGACCGGCGACCTTCGCCAGGGCGACACCTTTAACGCCCCTGAGTTGTAACTAGAAGTTTGGGCGGTAGTAGCCGCAAGCACTGCTCTGCTGTGATGGCACGCGTGTCGCGTGCGAAAAGTTCAGCCAGCACGGCCGCCGCGGCGACCGCGGTTTAGTGTAGCCGCTGTCGCTGAATTCGGTGTGCTCTTACCTTTTGAACCGAACGCCTTCGAGCAGTTTCTAATTGTTCAATGTTCACGAGGCGCGAGCTGCTCAAGCTGGGAGCTTTCACGCTCGCGGCGACTCATCTTCCAAGGATCTTTGCCCAGAAATTCGCGAAGAAGAAAATTCTCATCCTCGGGGGGACCGGTTTTCTTGGACCACCAGTCGTTGAACGCGCACTACAACGCGGCCACACCGTCACCTTGTTCAACCGCGGGAGGAGTAACGGCGACCTCTTTCCAAACGTGGAAAAAATCCGTGGTGACAGAGAACGCGGCGATCTCGAGGGCCTAACGAACGACCGGCACTGGGACGTGGTCATCGATGTTTGGGCCAACGATCCAGCTGTTGTCGTCCCAATAGCCAATCTGCTCGCCAAGCGAACCGATTACTACCATTTCGTTTCCAGCATTGCGGCTTACGCCGACTACTCGAAGATCGGCATGGATGAAACGGCCCTAACACGCACCGACCGCCCCGGGTATGGTGGAAACAAGGCCAGGTCGGAAAAAGCGCTCACCGACTTGTTAGGCTCCCCCGTCGGGATCTGCCGGCCCTGAGCGATCATGGGCCCGCGCGACGACAGCCTTTCCTATCACTACTGGCTATCTCATCTCGCGAAAGACCAGGAATTCGTTGCCCCGGGCACAGGCGATGACGCCTATGCGCAGTACATAGACGTGCGTGATGTCGCTAATTGGATCATCGAGTGCGCCGAGCAAGCTCGGCCAGGCATTTACAATACAGTCAGCGAACCACTGCTGTTTAGAGGTTTCTTAAGCGAAAGCGCCAGTGCGATCGGTGGAAAAGGGAAACCGGTCTGGGTGAACGGCGATTATCTGCGCGAGCAACACGTTAAAACATTCGATAACATGCCGTACTGGAATCCGGACCGTCCCGACGGTTGTCCGACACTGCAAAAGATGCCTGGGCATCGTATCAAAAAACTGTGCCACCCGATCTCGTTTATCCGCAAAAACAATACGGGTTCGAATGGGGCATCTCGCCTGAGCGCGAGATTCTCGCCGCCTGGAAAAACAAACAAGCTGGTTAGTTGTAGCCGCGGGCGTTGATCGCGGCTGTCTTCTGCCGATGTCGCAAACAAAGATTTCGCCACTGACTCAACGCATTCGCGGCGTACTTGCGGGCCGTAAATTATTGCTGCTGCGGCGGTAGCCGTGGCTCCGTGCGGAGGTCAACCTCAACCGCCAATTGACGGCTTCTTGCTACTTCAGTAATCAAGCCACATTCTAGTGGCCGAAAGGCCGTCACCGTGGCAAAACGCATTGATCTTTTTGACAGCACGTACAGCCATTTTACCAAACAGGTCCTTGAGACGATCCGTAAAGAGACTTTCGGTGATGACATTGGGCAGAACAGTTGGACCACAGTCGAGGAATACGATCGGTTCATTTCGTGGCTTGATCTTCGACCTGAGCATCACGTTCTTGAAGTCGCTAGTGGCTCCGGCGGACCCGCGCGGTATCTCGCCAACAGCGTGAGTTGCCGAGTCACAGGTATCGACGCCAATGAGGCAGGAGTCGCTACCGCCACCCTGAGCGTAGCCAACTCCAATCAGGCTGATCGGATAACATTCAAAGTCGCAGACGCCAATTCCCCATTGCCTTTCGATGATAATTCTTTCGACGCAGTCCTTTGCATCGACTCGATGAACCATTTCCCCGATCGACTGAAAGTGTTCCAGGAATGGCGGCGCGTCCTTCGACCCGGTCGACGCGCCGTCTTCACTGATCCGGTCGTAATTGCGGGGGCAGTGACCAATGACGAATTAGCGCTGCGTAGTTCGATCGGACTTTTCCTGTTCGTGCCCCTTGGAGTCAACGAACAGCTTATTGAGGCGTCGGGATTTCGTTTGCTAAAGCACGAAGACGTCAGCGCAAATGCTGCCCTGGTTTCGGGGCGCTGGCATGAATCGCGGCAACGGCACAAAGACGCCCTGATAAAGATCGAAGGAGAAGAACGCTTCGCAGGCCTTCAACAATTTTTTGCGGCTGTACACCGTCTTACCAGTGAAAGACGGCTATCGAGATTCGTGTACCTTGCCGAAAAACAGGCTGGCTAGGATCCGCAGCGTGGTCGCGACCGTAAGTTATTGCCGAAAGGCCCTCACAGTGCCATTCAGGATGCGCCGTGTTCGTGCACGTCGATAGCTACGTGTTTCTCAACGGTGTCCGGTTCGAGATGCGGACGCAGCCAACACCGCTCGAGCACTGGATATGAGGCAACGAGCGGGAGAACAATGATGACGCCGATTATACCGGCGATCAGTCCAGCAGCGAGACAGGAGATAAGCACGGTGAGAGTAGAGAGGCGCAAGCGATTACCATAAACCTTTGGCAAGATGAAGTAGTTTTCGATCAGATGATAAACGCCGTAAAGCGCGCCGACGAGAAGCGCCGTGCCGGGTGAGACGGTCAGCGCCATTGCCATTGCTGGAATTGTGAAAAGGAAAAAGCCAATGAGCGGGAGGATGTCGAAAATGGCGGCGATAATAGCGAGAAAACCAGCGTTCGGAACATGGAACAGTGCAAGGACAATGAAGGCAAACAAGCCACACAACACG
>JBKPBJ010000356.1:0-7619 GCA_046726875.1 Verrucomicrobiota bacterium | reverse complement strand
TTATGAGAAGGGGCCGAAGGTGCTGGTGCAGGGCCGGGGCGTCGAGGAGTTCGTGCAATTCGAATTGGAGCCCAAAGTTCTGGGCGAAGCGAAGCTCGGCTATGAGGAAGTGCACTTGCCGAAAATGTTCGAGCCGCATTTCGGCGTGGACGAGAGCGGCAAGGGCGATTTCTTCGGGCCGCTGGTGATATCTGGTGTTTATGTTGATCGCGGTATCGCGCGCAAACTTCTCGACGCCGGCGTGGTGGACAGCAAGCGGATTAGTTCCGACGCGCGGATTCGCGCTCTCGCCGACACGATTCGCAAAACTTCACAAGGTCTGGTGGAAACGGTCCTGATCGGCCCGGCAAAGTACAACGAGCTATACGAGAAGTTTGGCAATTTAAACCGGCTTCTCGGATGGGGGCACGCTCGAGTGATCGAGAATTTGCTGGCGCAAAAGCCGGGCTGCCCACGGTCCTTATCGGATCAATTCGCAGACGCGCGAGTCATCAAGGAGTCTTTGATGAGGCACGGGCGCAATATCGTTCTTGAGCAACGGCCGCGAGCGGAATCGGACATCGCGGTTGCGGCGGCATCGATCATCGCGCGCGAGGGATTCATCAATTGGCTCGAACGCAAGGGCAAAGAACTCGGTGTGCGATTGGAACGCGGCGTATCACCCGGCGTGAAGGAGACTGCGAAGAAGCTGGTCGAAATGAGCGGACCGGAGGCACTGCGCGAGGTAGCAAAAGTTCATTTTCGCACCGCACATGAGATTGCTCCGGAGCATTACGCCCCACCGCCAGTTCGTGAAAATTGGCGACGGCGAACGGCGCCAGACGCTAGCGCTTGAAGAACTGGGGCTCCCTCTGCCTACAACAGCGGGGGAAGCCTCAAAGATTACCGATTCAAAAAATCGCTTTTTTATGCTTCATTTGGCCACCGGCAGCGTCACAAGGAACGAATAGTAAAATAGATATGGCGAAATTAACCAAGCGCGACATCGTGGTGTCGATCAGCAATCAGACCGGGATGGTTCAGCATCAGGTCTTCGATGTGGTGCAAAAGACCCTCGATAAAATCACTGACAGTCTGGCCAACAATATTCCGGTTGAGTTGAGAAACTTCGGCGTGTTTCTACCGCGGCTCACCAGGCCGCGGATTGGACGAAACCCTAATCAACCGGGTAGCAGTTTCGTCATTCCACCGCGTGCGACGGTGAAGTTCAAGGCGGGTAAAATCATGCGTCAACGCGTGGAAAAGCTCTCTCGCCAATTAAAAGAAGCGGAAGAGCGAAAGGTCAAGCCCGGAGTCGGCGCGGAAGTTGGCGAGTAAGCTGGATCTGATCGGGCGATTGTGTCTGGCTGCGGACCCAGATTCGCAGACAGAAATTGTCTGCATCACGAGTCAGGAGAGCAAGCTCTGGATAGTTTTTTCGAGTCGCTCGAAATTGATTGGCTTTGTTAAATGTTCGGCAAAACCGGCTTCTCTGGCTTGGTTCACATCCTGTTCGCTGCCGAAACCGCTCAAGGCGATCCCGGGCAAATCTTTGTTGAGGCGCACTTCGCGCATTAATTCATAGCCACTGCGATCGGGCAAGCCGATGTCGCTGATCAGCAGGTCGAAATCCTGTGTCCGGACTTTCTCCACCGCCTGCTCAGCGGAATGGGCAATGGTTATTTGATAGCCGCGGCGTTCCAGCATTCTTTTCATGCCGAGACAAGTATCATGATGGTCATCCACCAGCAGGACGTGTCGATGAGCGGAGAGAGCGGGCTCGAGTTTCCGATCTAACGGCTGATCCTCCCTGTGCCCGTCGCGTTCCAAGGGACTTTCCACGGTCGTTAACTCCACTGAAAAGGTTGCTCCATGATCTTTACCGGAACTTTCGACACGGATTTGGCCGCCGTGCGCGTCGATCAACGTCTTTGAAATTGTCAGACCCAGTCCGAGTCCTCCAAATCGGCGGGTGATATCACTCTGTCCCTGTTCGAACGCGTTAAAGATTTTATCGATTGCTTCATGCTCGACGCCGATACCGGTGTCGGTGACGCATACCTCAATCTTGTCCGGTGCTGGATTGACAGTTTCAATGGTGATCTGGCCTTTCTCAGGCGTAAATTTCACGCTGTTCTTGATCAAATTCCAAAAGACTTGCTGCAATCGCGCCGGGTCGCCGTCCACGTATCTGTGAGTAGCGCGCAGGGCAAAGCTCACTTGAAGATCCTTCGCTTCAATTTCATTTCGGCATATCTCATAAGCGCGCTGGAGGATTTGGTGGATGGAAATAGGTTCGAAACTCAATTGGAGCTTTCCTTTCGAAATGCGAGTGATGTCGAGCAAATCGTCGATGAGGCGGGCTTCCAACTCGACATTTCGCCGGACTACCTCGAGCGCTTCCTTGACGGGCTTGGAATCAGGCAACTCGGCTTCGAGTTCTCCCACCATCGCAATGACGGGCGTGAGAGGGCTGCGCAGTTCATGAGATAGTTGTGCCAGGAACTGGTCCTTGGCGGCATTTGCGGCAATCAACTCCTGGCGCAGGGTGACATCGCGCGTCTTATCTTCCACCAGGTAAAGCACGCCTTGGACTTTTTCCTTCGCCCCTTGCAGTCGGAGCAGATTGATGTCCAGGAAATGCGTTACGCCTGAGTTATCTTTTAACGGCTGCTCGATCAGTTGAAACGGGGTTCCAAAGTTAAGCACCCGCTCAACCGCCCCAGGAGGCGCAATCTTTACATCATCGCTGGTGATTTCGGTAATGTCGCGAGCTGCGGGCACCTCTCCGAAGCGTTCAGCCATCCGGGCAAATGCATCGTTGGCATGAAGAAACCGGCGAGAAACTGGATCGACTAGCGCGATCCCGCCGGGCATGTTCGCCAACATTTTCTCATTGAAGATAACTTCACGTTCCAGTTGCTGCTTCGATTCCAGTTGCCGTTGGTAAAATCGGCTGCCTAGCCAGGCGAAGACGGCCGTCAGAGCAACGAGCCAAGCTGCCAGGACCGTCATTCGGCCGAGAAGATCATGAACCGGTTTGTAAGCCACGGCGATTGGTTGCTGCACTAATGCGACCCAACCAGTCGATTCTATGGGACTGAAGGAATAAAGGTTATCGCGATATTCGAAATGCCCACTCTTGCTCTCACGAATCTTGTTCAGCAGCTCGCTGCTCTCAGGTGAAGTGGCGCGCGGGTTCGGCTTGAAATCATTGCCGAAAAGCGCTGCTCCCTTTTGGTCGAGAACCTGGAAAACGAAGCGATCGGAAAACTCGATCGTGGACAATCGCCTGCCAATTCTTTCTACAAGGACCGAGTCGCCAACGAATCCAAGAACCGTCCTGTCGGGCGCCCGGACAGCGGCGAGAATATCGGTGACCAGGCGGCCATCGGAGAACCTCGGATGAATCGAAGAGACGATCGGATGGTCCGATGCAGCCGCTTCTTCACGCCAGTAATTCGCCCCAAAGTCTTTGCCGACCATCTCCGGCGCGGTCGGGATTGATCCCAGCAACGCGCCGTCCGGTGCAGTCAAAAACATCCCATCAATGTTTGGGTGCGAATAAAAGGCGGAGTTAAGCCACTGCTGGGCGGCGGGCGCTGGATTCGGAGAGCTGAGAACTCTGGCGACCTCAGGAAGGGTCTCGTAGTAGTTGATCAGGGCGCTGCTACGGCTGACATCGCTTCCGACCACGTGGCCAAGCAATTGCACCAGCGTTTGCCGGTCTCGCAAGATCCGTGATTCCAAGGTGTCGCGCAGGATCGTGTAAGAAACGATCAGCGTCAGAACGGATGGGATCCATCCTGCCAGAAGAATCGGAATAATGATCTTGTAACGCTCGAAACGGTCGCGCCTTCGTTTCGTCATCAAACCTCCCCTAGTGCATACCGGCTTTTAGTGAGAAATTGGCTCAGTCACGGTTAACCTGCTGATACCCGCAGGCAAGAGGAATTCGGGCACGGTTCCATAGGTGGTTGCAAGCGATTCTGCCCGGCGAATAATGAGACGGCGAAACCGAGCGGCGTCGCAATTGCGAACCGATAAGAGGCTGCTGTGTATTAACACGATGTGACGGCGGCTTTCACAAGCAACCGTGTGATTTTAGGATTGACGCAATTGTTGGAAATTGCATCATGTCGCCCTGACTGCGTCATCCACTCGCAGCCATAGCAATTCCCATGCAAGAAAGCGTCGGACATATTATCTGGTCGACCTGTTACCTGAGCGTGCTCATCGGGCTTTCGGCGTATGGGATCCATCGCTATTTCATCATCTATTTGTATTTGAAAAACCGGAAGCGACCTCCGGTTCCGGCCCGCTATTTTGACAAACTGCCGAAAGTGACGGTGCAGTTGCCGATTTTCAATGAAGTGTACGTCGCCGAGCGGTTGCTCCGTTCCGTTAGCGAACTCGATTATCCGCAGGAACTTCTCCAAATTCAGGTGCTGGACGATTCAACGGATGAGACACGCGAGATCACCGCGGCGTGTGCGGAGGAATTGCGGCAGCGCGGTTTTAACGTCCAGCGGATTCACCGGACTGATCGCACCGGCTTTAAGGCTGGCGCCCTCGCGGTGGGACTCGCTGCTGCGGAAGGCGAATTTCTTTGCATCCTCGACGCCGATTTTGTCCCGCAAAAGGACCTGCTCAAACGCACCGTCCATTTCTTTACCGATCCAACAGTCGGAATGATTCAAACGCGGTGGGGGCATTTGAACCGCGGCTATTCACTGCTCACACGAATGCAGGCGATCTTCTTGGATGGACATCTTTTGCTTGAACAAATCGCGCGTAGCCGCAGCGGCCGGTTTTTCAATTTCAACGGGACGGCTGGGCTGTGGCGCCGCTCATGCATCGAGCAGAGCGGCGGCTGGCAACATGATACTTTGTGCGAGGACCTCGATCTGAGCTATCGGGCGCAACTCGCGGGCTGGAAGTTCATTTATCTTTCCGACGTCGTCACTCCGGCGGAGCTGCCGGTGGACATGAATGGGTTCAAGTCTCAGCAGCATCGCTGGACAAAGGGTTCAGTCCAGACATGCAAGAAGTTATTGCCGAGCATCTGGCGCAGCCAACTGCCGTTTCCGATTAAGCTCGAAGCCACCGGGCATTTGATGTCGAATTTCGCTTACCTGCTGCTGGCAATTCTTTGCGTCCTTTTATATCCTTCCACCGGTGGACCTCCGGTTGGCTGGGTTCGCACAGTGCTCGTCGATATCCCGATCTTCCTGGCAGCATCGGCCTCTGTCGGCCTTTTTTATATTTGCGCGCAGCGCGAGCTGCATCCGGCAACGTGGATCAAAGAACTTCTTTTTCTGCCATGTTTGCTTGCACTGGGCATCGGTCTCTCGCTCAACAACGCGCGAGCAGTGCTCGAAGCGATGATTAACCACAAATCGGATTTCACGCGGACGCCAAAGTACGGAATTGAACGCAAGTCACAGCCATGGCGAAGCTGTAAGTACCGGCCGCTCAAGTCGGCGCTTCCGCTCGCGGAGCTGGCGTTTGCCATCTATTTCAGCTACTTCGTCGTGCATGCTATCATGCAGCGGCAGTTTTTCTCGGTCCCGTTTCTGCTGATGTTTCAGGGTGGATTCCTTTACGTCTGTCTCAGTTCCTTCGTGAGTCGTTGGTCAAAATTCAATCTTGGCAGTTCACGGGCGCGGGCCACAATTTCCGCGTGACAAATCGAAATTGTCGAGTAAAAGATTCGGCCATGCCTCGGCCCCTCGCTGTCATTTTAAGTGTAATCTCGGCTACGTCCGCGTTTGCGATCGCGCCGCTGGACACTTCGAATCAGCTGATCGTCAGCGTCCGTGATCAGAAGCTGATGCTTCTGCGCAACGGCGAAAAAGTGGCGATCTATCCAATATCAACGTCAATGTTCGGCTTGGGCGACGCGTGGGGGCGAATGACCACTCCGATCGGTTATCTGGCGGTAGAAAAAAAGATCGGTGACAACGTGCCGGTCGGCGCTGTGTTTCATAACCGGCGGTTAACGGGTGAAGTTTTACAGCCAAACTCACCTGGCCGCGACCCGATCACTACGCGCATCATTTGGCTGCGCGGGCTCGAAGCGCAAAACGCGCATGCTTTTCAACGTTGTATTTACATTCACGGCACGCCGGAGGAGAAGAAGATCGGTCGCCCTGCGAGTTACGGATGCATTCGGATGAAGTCAAAGGACGTCGCCGAGCTTTATAACCAGGTGCCCATCGGGGCTGTGGTGCAAATTATTCCTGATCGGCTGCCCAAAGCGGAAAAGACGAAGCCGCGTCAGGAAATGAGCGGCGGTGTCGTGGCAGTCGCTGCAAACGTAACGGGGGAGCCTCCACCGCAGATAAGTGCCACCACGCTCGCGACGCCACCTTCCAGCTCACTCAGCGTAGAGCAAATGCGGATGGCTGGAGCGCTTGCCGGCGCCCGACAGAAGGCGAAACTCGCAGCGAACAAACGCTTGTAACAAGCGCGCTAACGGGCGTTCGCTCGATAAAGTTCCTGACCGCCGATGGCCCACACGAGATCAGCCGCTAAACGCGCCCGACAGACGCTTAGTCGAGCGGCCCGTAATCGAAGTGTTAAGACGCACCTGCGCAGACTGCAAAAACAAATCCGCTCCGCGCCAGAACGCACCGCCGATCAGATTCGCGCGGCGATTTCTGCTATCGACAAAGCGGCCAAGAGTGGAATCATTCATCGCAACGCGGCCAATCGTCGCAAGGCGCGTCTTAACAAAGCGCTAGCGGCGAAATAGGGCGCTGTGGCCGCCTCGCTGCGCGAGGCGCCGCGCTGACGTCCTTGCAATATGCGTGCTCCGCGCGGTTTGCAGAGATCCGAACACAGTAAATGCCCATTGCATATCTTAGTGGCCGGATAGATTCTCTGGAATGATTCCCGCGCTTCTACTCGTTTTGTCTGTGGTCGTTTATCGAGTCACGACAGGATTGCTGATTCATTCCGGGGCGGGCTGGCTTTCTAACTTCGCGCCACTTGCCGCCATTGCTCTATGTAGCGGTGCCTATTTCCCCAAAAAATACAAGTTCTCGGTGCCGCTCCTGACCTTATTCATTTCCGACGTGATCATTAATCTTCAATATGGTGCACCGCTGCTCGACCTGCAGATTGTCGTCCGTTACGGCGCGCTGGCGTTTGTCGGATACCTCGGTCTTCTTTTGCAGCGTCGAGCGTCGCTGAAGACGCTTTTGCCTGCATCGATTGTTGGTTCCATGATGTTCTACGTCATCACGAATACGTTCTCGTGGTTGAGCGACCCCGGGTACGCGAAAAATTTTGCGGGGCTGATTCAGTCGCTGACCGTTGGCTTGCCTCAATACAGCGCGACACCGACCTGGATGTTTTTCCGTAATTCACTCGTCAGCGATCTTATTTTTACTGGTCTTTTTGTTGTTTGCATGAACGCCGGCCGAAGCATGGGGAGATCGCGGGAACGCGCTTCGCAATTCCGTCCTGTTGCTGCTGGATAATTCGATATGCAGCCGGTGGAGCAGCGCGACGAAGTCGAGATGCTCTCGCTAATGCTGTTGATCCGGCGCTTCGAAGAACGGGCCAGTCAGCAGTATCAAGCGCAGAAGATTGGCGGCTTTTGTCACCTTTACATTGGTCAGGAAGCTGTGGTG
>JBKPBJ010000355.1:0-1412 GCA_046726875.1 Verrucomicrobiota bacterium | reverse complement strand
GCCCAGCTTTGCCAACCTTTCCACGGAGTGATCTGTCACGAGCGCGCCCACATCCAGACGGACGAAGGCGGCGCTACGGAGTTTTATACCCGGGGAGCCAAATTGTTTTTGACGAAAACTAATGACGGAAAGATCGACTTGGACGAGACGGAAAAACTCATCGCGCAACAGGTCGAGCTGCACGGGCACATGATGCGCGCCATCAGCATCGCACAGGCGACCGAGCTGGGAACGGTTTACACGCCGGATGAAGTTGAGGCGATCGGCGCCTTTGCGCGGGCGCACAGAATGTTGCTTCATATGGACGGCGCACGCTTTGCCAATGCCATCGCATCGCTTGGCTGCGCGCCGAAAACGATCACTTGGAAAGCGGGCGTAGACATCCTCAGCTTTGGCGGAACGAAAAATGGCGTTGCGGCGGGCGAGCTGGTTATCTTCTTCGACCAGGAATCCTCGCGCGATTTTCAATATCGGGTGAAACAAGCTGGGCATCTCGGCTCGAAAATGCGCTTTCTCGCTGCGCCGTGGCTGGGCTTGTTGAACGGAGACATCTGGTTGCGAAACGCGCGGCACGCGAACGCAGCGGCGCTGAAGCTTGCGCAGCGTCTTCGAAACGAGGCAGCAATCGAAAACGTATTCCCCGTGGAATCAAATGCGGTGTTCGTGCAATTGGACGATCAACTCGTCCGGGGTCTACACGCGCGTGGCTGGCGCTTTTATAAATTTCTTGAACCGGACATTTATCGTTTGATGTGCTCGTGGTCCACCACAGACGAGGAAATTTCAATGCTGGTTGCCGACATTCTTGCCATTAAATGATTGAACAGATTGCGCCGCGAACGATCTTACCAACGAGATGAATCTATTTGAACGAGCAATGGTATTGACGGCGGTCTTGCTCGCCGGATGCGGAACGACTCGCAACGTAGCAAAGACTTCATATCACGTGACGCGCGACGTGGCAGTCGGCTCTTATCGCGTTGCGACCGCACCGGTTCATTACGCTCTGCGGCGCCACACTAACGAGCCAACCATGGTCGGAACGACAGATGCAATCGAATCCGATGTGACCGAGCCCGGTCACTCTGCTCCGCCAACTCAGGTAGCATCAGCGCCCCCGCAGCGCCGGCCAAAGGCTGATACGGCAAGAACTGAAAAGAAGCCCAAAACAACTCCACATGTGGCACAGGCCGAAACCACCGAGCCCCAGACACAAGCATCGTCGAATTCACAAGCCTCTTCTGCGGCATCTGCATTTCCAACTGCGAAAGCGGTGCCTGACAAGCCGGGATACGTGTTCAGCCCATTTGACTCCAGCGGCAGATACGTTGATGTCAGCGGTTACGCGCCCGGGACCAAAGTAAAGGATCCCTGGACTGACAAAATTTTTATCGTGCCGTAGGTGACGGCAC
>JBKPBJ010000354.1:0-3220 GCA_046726875.1 Verrucomicrobiota bacterium | reverse complement strand
ATCGCAGCCTCATCAACGCTGGCGATTCCCTCTACGACGTCGCCGTCCGCCGGAATAACGTCGCCTGCTTCGCACACGACGAGGTCACCCTTCTGCAACGCTGGCGCGGGAACTTTCTCTTCGCGTCCATTCCGCAGCCGGCGCGCTATTGTATCTTTCCGCGCCCGGCGCAGGCTGGCGGCTTGGGCTTTGCCGCGCCCTTCCGCGACTGCTTCAGCGAAATTGGCGAAGAGCACAGTGAACCACAGCCAGATCGCCAATTGCGTCACGAAGCTGCGCAGTCCCGGCTCAGCGGTGTAAATTCCGACGGTCGTTAGGGCAGCGCCCACCATGGTCACAAACATGACCGGGTTCTTTACCATCAGGCGCGGGTTTAGCTTTTTGAACGCGTCGGTGATAGCCGGGCCAACAATGTTCCAGTCGAAAAGCGATGCAGGTTTTTGCGTCATAATGGTTGATCTCGACTTAAAAGAGTTTTCCGCCCTGCATCAGGAAGTGCTCGACGATTGGGCCGAGAGTCAGCGCGGGGAGAAAATTCAGCGCTCCGATCAAGAGCACCGTCCCGAGGAGCAGAATGAGAAACGTCCCGCCGGAGACCGGGAACGTGCCGACGCTTGGCGGTGCGACTTTCTTTTGCACCAACGAGCCCGCCAGCGCCATGATCGGGATGATCATGAGGAATCGGCCAAATAACATGTCCAGGCCGAGCGTTGTATTGTACGGCGGTGTGTTGCCCGAGAGACCGGCGAATGCGCTGCCGTTGTTCCCGGCGCCGGAGCTGAATGCGTAAAGAATTTCGCTGAGGCCATGCGGGCCGTTGTTATTCAGTCCGGCCAGGCCCCATTTGGCAGCCGACGCCCACGCAGCGAAACCGAGAATCGAGATGGCGAGGATGAGTAACGAGAGCATCGCCATCTTCACGTCGTAAGCTTCGATTTTTTTTCCGAGGTATTCCGGCGTACGACCGACCATCAGGCCGGCGATGAACACCGCGAGCACAACGAACACGAGCATCCCGTACAACCCCGCACCGACACCGCCGAAGATGACTTCGCCGAGTTGGATGTTGAACAAAGGAACGAACCCGCCGAGCGCGGTGAACGAATCGTGCATCGAATTCACCGCGCCACAAGAGGCATCGGTTGTGATCGTGGCGAACAGCGCGGAATTGAAAATGCCGAACCGGACTTCCTTGCCTTCCATGTTCCCACCGGCAAAACCAAGTTTTTGGTGAATTGGATTGCCGTTCGCCTCAGCCCACCAACACAACAGCACGCCGCTCACGAAAAGAATGACCATCGCCGCCCAGACCGTCCAGCCGTGCTTTTGGTTTTTCACCATTCGGCCGAGGTAGTAAGTGAGCCCGGTGCCGATTGAGAAGATCGACAACATCTGGAAGAAATTCGAAAGCGGCGTTGGATTCTCGAACGGATGCGACGCGTTCGCGTTCACGTAGCCGCCGCCGTTCGTACCCAGCATCTTGATCGCGACCTGCGAAGCCATCGGACCTTGCACGATGTTCTGGTCGGTCACGGTTTGTTCTTCTGTGATCGCTTTGCCATCTGGTCCTTTGATCGTCTCGCCTTTGTCGTTCTTCTTCTCCACCTGGACCTTCATGGGCTCGACCAGCGTCGCTTTGGTGTAAGGCTTGAAGTTGTCGATCATGCCCTGCGAGACCAGGAAGACCGCGAATACGAGACAAATCGGCAGCAGCAGGTAGTAAGTAACGCGAACGAGGTCGACCCAGAAGTTACCGATGGTCGTCGCTGAATGCCGCGCAATTGCCCTAACGAGCGCAGCAGCGATGGCGATACCAGTCGCGGCCGAGACGAAATTGTGAAACGCCAGCCCGACCATCTGCGAGAAATACGACATCGTCGATTCACCGCCGTAGTTCTGCCAGTTGGTGTTGGTGGTAAAACTGGTTGCGGTGTTAAACGAAAGATCGGGACTGACTCCTGCGAATTTTTGCGGATTCAGCGGCAGAAAATATTGCAAGCGCAGAATCGCGTAGGTGAACAAACACCCCATCAGACTGAAGAGCAGCATGGCAAGCGTGTACTGTTTCCAGTTGTGCTCTTTTTGGGGATCGACACCCATCACACGATACGTCAGTCGCTCAAGCGGCCGCAGCACCGGGTCCAGCCATGTTCGGCCGTTCGCGTCGAGCACGCGCATGAGATAGAGCCCCATCGGCTTCGTCACCAGTGCTAGCGCGATCACATAGATCGCGAATTGGATCCAACCAGACGTTTCCATTTTGCAGTTAAAATTTTTCAGGCCGAATCATGGCCACGAGCAGATAAATAAAGAGCAGCAGCGCGATGATGCCGACGATGACAGTTTCCATTTAACCTCCTACAACTTCTCGCAAAGCAGCGTGTACAGCGCGCCCACCACAAAAAACGCGATGATTACTCCGACGAAGACGAGATCGCTCATAGGATGAGCTAACTATGAGCGCGACCTGATCAGACGGTTAATTAAACGGTGTGCGAAATGCGTTAAAAAATCGTTAATGCGCAGCGATGAATATCATTTCTGCGCCTCAAGATGAACCAGTACCTCGATTTCGGCGGTTTGTGGAAACATGTCGAGCGGTGTGACCGAATTAATCGCGAACTTCTGTTTCAACTCTTTCAAATCACGCGCAAGTGTGGGCGGATTGCATGAAACGTAAATCAATGTTTCTGGCGCCAGATCGATAATCGCCTTGCGAACTGCGCCGCTGAGTCCCGTTGCCGGAGGATCGACGATTATTGTGGTAGGGGCGATTGACTTCAATGGCCCGGATTGCACGTTGCTGTCGTGCGCGGGGCGGTTCAGGTGAACCGCCCCTACCTTTTGCAATTCTTCTTCCACGTCGCCGGCGATGTAGGTCTCTTTTTCGGTTGCATTCTCTTTCGCCGCGGCGATAGCGAACCGATCCCAATCAATCCCGATGATGCGCTCGAACTTGTCGAGCAACGCCTTTGCGAAAAATCCAGCGCCGCAATAGGCCTCGATTAAAAGGTCCTGATTTGGCGGTATGAGATCGACAATCAAATTGCGCAGCGCGTGTGCGACATCGTCGTTTACCTGCGAAAACACGCGTGGCTCAGAAGTGGTTCGAAGCGTGTAATGCCCGTCGCGCACATGTTTTTGCTCACGCAACTCCGCCAGCGCGCGATTGACCTCCTCGCGAGAGATCGGGCAACGCTTGATATCAATCAGCTGATGC
>JBKPBJ010000353.1:0-5208 GCA_046726875.1 Verrucomicrobiota bacterium | reverse complement strand
ACACCAGTACGATTTTCGATGTGGCGGTCGGGCCTGATTTCGCATTTCACCCGAGCACAGTCAACATCTCGGTTGGCGATACCGTGCGCTGGACTTGGGCGGGCAACGGCCACAGCGTCACCAGCGGCCATCCTTGCGCGGCCGACTCTCAATTTTGTTCTCCAAACGATATGAACTGCTTCCCGGGTGTTCTTTCCAATGTACCCACGGTTTATACGCATACCTTTTCGCAGCCTGGCACTTATTCTTACTTCTGCATCGCGCACTGCGCCTTGGGCATGACTGGCATCGTCAATGTCTCGGGTGGTTGCGCGCCCTCGGGATGGTCGGCGGGTCCAAATTTGCCTAGTCCCGGCGTCCGCTCCGTTGGCGTCTATTTCCAACCAAACGGCAAATTTTACGCGATGGGCGGGCGCGCGTCGGATTTGGCCGACAGCGATTTCATGCATCCGTTCGAGTACGACCCGAACACAAACAGTTGGACGACCAAGGCAGCGACTTATAACGAGACGCCCCGGCAGGTGAACAACATGGCTTGCGGCGTGCTGAGCGACGGGGGAACGCCTTACATCTATTGTGTAGGCGGCTCGGCTGCCACCCTTACGACCGCCACCGCGCGAGTGTTCCGCTACAATCCTGTCACCGATACCATCCAGGTTCTCGACAGCGGAGACAACTGGCCTGGCAATACCTCAGGCACGATCCTGCCGGGTGGCTTTGCAGTGTATAACAACAAGCTGTACATACTTGGCGGGTTCAACATCAATGTAGCCTCCACCAACCAGATATGGCAGTTTGACCCCACTGCTTCCGTAGGCTCCAAATGGCTGCAGAGAGTGAACACGCCGGTAGGGATCATGTACGCGCCCACAGCCGCCATAGGTGGCATTATCTACGTTGGAGGGGCATCGGATTTCCAGGGAGGCCTGGTGATCGACACCACCAACTCGTTCAGCTTCAACCCTGCGACCAATACCATTGGCTCGATAGCAGCGATACCGAGGGCCACAGGCGAGACGCGTGCGCTTACCTTCAATGACAAAATGCTTGTCATGGGTGGCGGCAGAGTCGCGCCAAACCCATCGAACGAAGTAGATATCTACGATTCGGGCACGAACGCCTGGACAACAGGCTCGCAGGTTCCCGCCTTCGCGACTGCGCGGCGCAACTTCGCCACTGACACTGATGGCACGACGAGGATTTGGCTGGCAGGCGGCTACGCTCCTGCGACCCCGACAGATTCGATGGAAATCTTCTGCAACGCAGGACCGACTGCGACGCCAACACCAACGGCGACCGCCACGGCAACACCAACTGCTACAGCCACTGCCACGGCGACTGCGACAGCTAGTGCGACTGCGACGGCCACACCAGGAACTCGAGCTACGCCAACGCCGCGCGCGCGGCCAACACCACCGCCTCGCCCATAGCGCCTGTAGCCGCTTCGCTGTGCGAAGCGCATTTCTCGCACGCTCGCAAACCGCGTACAACGCGTCTCGCAGAGACGCGGCTACAGCGGAGCACTCAGCGGCGCGCACGGAGTCACGCGCTCTACCAATCGATTTGTGCTAGGGCGGGCAGTCCTCAGCCCGGCGTTCACTTGCGTCGCCACGAAGACCACGCGCCGGAACGCACACGCGACAAAAAAAGAGCCGAGGATGATTGGGCGTCCGATTCTTTTTTGCAAGCAAAGGTTATGGGGAACGGAATTCTGAAGTCATGCGCGTCGTTGATAATAGCGATTGTTTGCGTGCAAGCGAGTGTCTCTTCCGCCGGGGCGCAGCAACCACAGCAGACGCGCGAAGGAATGATCACGACATTCGCGCCGGTCGTGGAAAAAGTCGCGCCAAGTGTTGTGACAGTATTTACCACACAGACGGTCTCGCGCGCGCAGACGGGCTTTTGGTTTTCCGATGATGCGCTGCGCCAGTTTTTTGGGGGACGCGCTCCGCAAAGACAAGGCAAGCAGACGCTGCAAGGACTCGGCTCAGGCGTAATCGTTAGCCCGGAAGGCTACATTCTAACAGCCAACCACGTTGTTTCAGGCGCGGATGAAATCATGATCGGGTTAGGCAACGATCTTCGGAAATTCAAGGCGAAGAAAGTCGGCACTGATCCTGGCACGGACGTCGCGCTGTTGAAAATCGACGAGAACAATTTGCGCTCCATCAACTTTGCCGATAGCGACAAAGCGCGCGCCGGCGACATTGTGTTGGCGATCGGCAATCCATTCGGCCTGCGGCAAACGGTCACGATGGGGATCATCAGCGCAGTCGGCCGCGGCGGCATGGGAATTGTCGACTACGAGAATTTTATCCAGACCGACGCAGCCATTAACATGGGCAACTCCGGCGGCGCGCTCGTTGATATCGACGGCCGTCTGCTGGGCATTAACACCGCGATCTTCACTCGCAGCGGCGGAAACCAGGGAATCGGCTTCGCTATTCCCGCGAATCTGGCGCGTGAGGTGATGCAGAGCTTGCGCGACAAAGGCCGCGTGGTGCGCGGGTACATCGGTACATCGGTGCAAAGCCTCACTCCGGAGATCGCCGACGCGATGAAGCTCAAAGAACAACCGACCGGCGCGCTTGTAGGTGAGGTTGAACCAAACGCTCCGGCGGCAAAAGCGGGGATCAAAACCGGCGATGTGATTACCGCTGTGAACGGGAAGAAAGTCAATGACGCGCGCGAGTTGCGTTTGATGATCGGTTCGATGGCGCCGGGGACAAAGGCGCAACTTCAGGTCAATCGCGAAGGTCAGACCAAAACGTTCGATGTCCCACTTGCCGAGATGCCTCCCAGGGCTGCAGAGGAGGGCACCGAGACATCGTCCGAAGAAAGCGCAGAGTCGGAAAAAACGATTGTTTTCGGCGGCGTGACGGTAACGAACCTCACCGAAGACATCCGCACCGCGCTTAATCTTCCAAAGGACGTTCAAGGTGCGGTGATCGCCGACATCGATACGGAGTCGCCGGCAGCGAAAGCCGGTCTGCGCGAAGGCGACGTGATCCAGGAAGTGAACAAGCGGCCGGTTAAAAGCGCCAAAGATCTGCTCGCGATTAGCAAGAAAATGAAGCCTAACGAGAAAATTCTGCTGCGCGTTTACAGCCAGGGCCGCAGCGGTTATGTGGCGCTGGAAGCAAAATAAGTGACGCAGACAATCCTGTCTGCGCGCATTGGCAGAGCGATGCTGTGCCGTCACGTGATCAGCACGTTTGGCAGGTGGAGCGAATATTCCTCTGAGTGAAGTCCGGCTTTCTTCGGGTTTTGGGCGATATAATTGCGAAAAGCTCTAAGCTCTTTTGCGTCGCGAACGATGTGATCGTACGACTCGTCCATCCAAAACGTACACTTGGAACTCAGCAACTTGTTGCAACGGTTTGCACTAACACCCTTGATCCCTTGCAACACGGTTGAGAGGCCGTAGCCGGGCGTCGGTTTGATGACCGCGTGAACGTGATTCGGCATCAGAACAAACGCGTCAATGTCATAACGGTTCCCGTCGAATTGCAGCAGACAACCTTCGACTTCCGCGCGCACATCAGGCCTCCGCATGTGGCAAGCACCCAAGCCGGCATCGAGCCATTCCTGCATGCGGCCGATAAAGCGCGCTTCGTATTCGCGCTGTTCGTCAACATTCCATGGTTGCGGATGCAATCGGAGCCAAATACCGCGTTCGTGCCGCCACTGACGCAGAAGTGATTGCGGCACTGAATCAGCCAGCCGAAACGTGACGAAGTAACTTGCTCCCGGTTGGCGCCAATGTGGGAGCCGACGGCGAGCAATACGGACCTCGTCGTACGCATCGAAGCCGCGGAACGGAACATGTCGGCCCGTCGACATCAAGTGATGATGATGCCCGTTAAGCAGGCATTTTTCAAGACACGGGCTTCGCAGACAGGATTGTCTGCGTCACCTCAAATATCCAAAAGCACTCTCGCCTTCCAGCCGCCCTCCGTTCGCTCGACCGAGAAATCGTGAAGCGTCACCGCTTTCACGTCGGCGCGCTGATGATGCCGTTCCGCATCGAGCGGTTCGCCTTCAGCTGTTGCCTTCACAAAATAATTTTCATCTCTCTCGGCGATTTGCACTTCTCGCATGCGCAGCAGCAAACGCTCGGCGTCTTTGAGAAAGATCAGCTCCTGCAGGAGATCGAACAGCAACATATCAAGCTTCTCGTTCGAGAGCTCGATCTCGCGTGTCTCGCGCGGCTGAATCGCCTCGATGTTGTCAATCATTACGTTCGTCGTCGCGTCAGCCGCGGCCCTGAATAATTCCGGTAGATCCCGTCCGGTCGCTTCAAAGGCGATATCGGCGGTGCCGATTTCCTCGAGATAAGTGTAGGACATGAGCAAAGAATGACGAAATCCGAATGACGAATGACGAATCAAGTCCAAATGACAAATTGTAGGGCGTCTGTGTCAGACGCCGCGGCGTTTGACAGAAACGCCCTACAATCATTCGTGCTTGGTCATTCCTTCGACATTCGACATTCGTGCTTCGTCATTTTTCGCGGCGCATTCATCAAGCGCGCGGAAGATCACTTCCTTTTCCGCTGCGATTTTCTTCCCGATAAACACCAGTTCCGTGCGATCGGATTCAAATGGCTCCAGTTCCCAGCGGCCCGCCACGAAATTGAAAAGCTGCCCGCCATCGGCGAAGCGGATGAAACCCTTGGCGCGAACCACGCTCGCCGGCAGGCCATTTGCAAAGCCTTCGAAACAATCGCGCGAAAAAATTTTGCTGGAAGTGAATGCGAAAGATTCGAATTCAGGCTGATGCCGGTGTTCCGGAGGTGCGATTTTTCTCTCGCGTCCAATTCCAAACAACGGTTCCGGATCAATCCTGCAACGCTCGGTACGCACAATTGTCGCCCTCGCATTGATTTCCCGCAGCTTGGTTTCAAGCGGCACGATCTGCCCCGGCGCAATGAGATCGATCTTGTTCAGAAGCAAGAAGTCTGCGGCTTCGATTTGCAGACGCGTCGTATGGCCCAGTTCCGGGAAACGAACAAGCATGTCGGCATCGATGACTGAAACCACGCCGTCGAGCCGGCATTGCGGCAGCGCTTCCTGGATGTTGAACACGAGCGCTTCAGGTTCGGCGAGCCCGGTCGTCTCGACCACAATCCTCTCGGGCGCGATCTTCTCGATGATCTCGTTCACCGCCGCTTCGAATTCCCCGAGCAACGAGCAACAAACGCAGCCG
>JBKPBJ010000352.1:0-7468 GCA_046726875.1 Verrucomicrobiota bacterium | reverse complement strand
TTTTGTTCGATGACGAGAACGCATTGATTCGCATCGACATGAGCGAATACATGGAGAAACACACTGTGGCGCGTTTGATCGGCGCGCCGCCAGGGTACGTCGGCTACGAGGAAGGCGGCCAACTTTCGGAAGCAGTGCGCCGGAAGCCGTATTCGGTCGTGCTCTTTGACGAAATTGAAAAAGCGCATCCGGACGTGTTCAACGTGCTGCTGCAAGTTCTCGACGACGGTCGCATCACGGATGGGCAGGGAAGGACGGTAGATTTCAAGAACACGGTCGTCATCATGACTTCCAACATCGGCTCGCAATACATTACGGAGGAAGAATCTCCCGAAGCGCGCCGGCGATTGGTGATGGACGCGCTGCGCGCGCATTTCCGCCCCGAGTTTTTGAATCGTGTCGACGATATCATCATTTTTGACCGGCTCAGTGAGGAGGAGCTAAAGAAAATTGTCGAAATTCAGCTTGGCCGCTTGTCGAAGCGTCTCGAGCAACAAAAGATCACGCTCAAACTATCGGACGCCGCGAAGGCATTGCTAGCGCGCGAAGGCTACGATCCGGTTTACGGCGCGCGACCATTGCGGCGCGCCATTCAAAGAGAAATTCTCGACCCGCTCAGCATCGATATTCTGGAAGGCAAAGTCCGGGAAGGTCAGACCGTTCACGTGGACGCAAAAGACGGCGCGCTTGAATTTCGCGAAAAATAGGCCTGACTTCTGGTTCTTCTCTGTGAGCGCAAGGCCCAAAAGCAACATCCGGTTCAACGGCCGCGAATACGCGAACGCCGATGAGATGCCGTCAGACGTCAGAGCGGCATACGATCGTGCGGTGGACGACATGCCACCGCTTCATTCCGGCGCTCGGCTCGCGGCGAAGCTGAACGCGAAGATCATCGTCAACGGCAACGAATTTAATAACGCCGGCGAAATGTCGGTGGATGATCGACACTTGTATCATGAAGCCCTCGAAGCACTATTCCCGCCGGGCATTGCGGTATCCGCCACTCAGACGCCGGAAATCAGAAGCAAGAAACAGTCGTCATTCGTGGTTGCACTCAGGAGTTGTTTGTTTCGAGCTGCACGAGTTCTCCGGCGAAAACGCTGAAGCCATACATTGGCTCAAACAAAGGGAGCGCTCACTGTGATTGGTTCGGCGGCTGGCCGCCTCCGCTGGGCTTCGGCGTGGCGAGCGCAACCGCTGTTACAACCTTTTTCGCGTTATGCGGTCACTTGCTTGAACACGCCGACAAATCTTTCCATTTCGGTTTTCTTCCCCATCGTAACGCGCATGTGATTTGGTAACGCCGGGAACAACCGGCCGACGTGGACATTTTGTTGTTTCATTGCCTGAATTAACGGCACGACGGGTCGTTTGCAGTCGAACATGATGAAATTGGCCTGTGACGGAATGGTTTTGTAGCCAAGCTTCTCGAGTTCGCCAACCGTGAAGGTTTTCACTTCATTATTTAACCGTTGACCATTTGGAACCTGATCGGGGTCGTCCAAACTCGCGCTCGCTGCTGCCAACGCCATGATGTTAACGCTGTCCCACATCTGACGCGCACGCATGCGATCAATCGTTTGTTTTTGCGCTACGCAATAGCCGCACCGCAATCCTGCCATCCCGTAAATTTTCGAGAACGTGCGCGCGACGAGGAGATTCGGATAATCCTTCACCAGCGGAATCACGCTCTCGTAATCGGGGCTGTCGGCGAAATGAAAGTACGCCTCGTCCACAAGCACCATTGTTTCGGGCGGCGTTTTCGCGATGAAATCGCGCAGATTATCTTTCGGCGTGATGCTGGCCGTGGGATTGTTCGGGTTACAGACGTAAATGAGACCGCCTTTCGCAGCGGAAACCATCTTCGGAAGGTCATGCGCAGAGGTTGACATCAGCGGCACCTTCACGACAACAGCACCATTCGTTTTTGCCTGCTCCAGAATCGCCTCGAAAGTTGGATCGGCGGCGACAAGTGTCCCTCGCTCCTTGCCGGTGAATGTTTCGGCGCAGAGCTTCAAAATCTCGCTCGAACCGTCGCCCAGTAGGATTTCGTCGCGCTTGACGCCGTTCAGCTTCGCGAGTTTGTCGATCAGCACGTTGTTGTGTTCATCTGGATAACGGCACGCAAGCGCGAACGAATCAGTCATTGCCTTCAGTGCTTTTGGCGACGGACCATAAGGATTTTCGTTCGCGCTTAGGCGAACAACGCTCTCGGTGGGGCCAATATGCTCCGGCAGATTCGCGGAGGAAAACTCTGGCGTAACGAAAGCCGCCGCCGCGCCGGCGCCGAGTAATTGAGCAAACTTGCGGCGAGAAATCGATGTCGTATTCATGTTGAACTCTCCTTATAGTCGATTGTTAGGCTGATCCGAAACGAATGCCAGAGCGAATTGCGCCGACCCTCCTTTTGCTGGCTGCCTTCGCCGTGCTCGCCACACTGGGTTGCGCCAGGCCGCATTATGACGAGCACGCGCAGCAGCTCGCGGCGCGTGTGCGAACCGAATTTCTGCACGCTTGGAATAATTACGAGCGTTATGCGTGGGGTCAAGACGCGCTGCAGCCTTTAAGTAAGACCGCGCATGATTGGTACGGAAAGTCGCTGTTAATGACACCGGTCGATGCGCTCGACACCCTCGTCCTGATGCATCTGGATGGTGAGGCTCAAAAGGCGCGATCGCTTATTGTTACTGATCTCTCGTTCGATCGCGATATCTACGTGAAAAATTTTGAGATAACCATACGCCTGCTCGGTGGGCTTCTTTCCAGCTACGAACTCACCGGCGACAAGCGCTTGTTGAGCCTGGCCGAGGATTTGGGCAACCGACTGCTTCCGGTTTTCAACTCACCCACAGGGCTGCCTTATGTCTACGTCAACCTGCGTACCGGACAGATACGCGAGGCGGTCACGAATCCTGCAGAAACCGGCACGCTGCTGTTGGAATTTGGCACTCTCAGTAAATTGACAGGCAGGCCGGTCTTCTACGCGAAAGCGAAACGCGCTCTAGTCGAAACATTCAAACGCCGTTCGCCGCTCGGCCTCGTCGGGCAAAGCATTAACGTAGAGACAGGCGCCTGGACGAACACTGACAGTCACATCGCCGGGGGCATTGACTCGTACTACGAGTATCTTTGGAAATGCTGGCTTCTGTTCGGCGACAAGGATTGTCGCGACATGTGGAACGCCAGCATCCCGGCCGTTAATAAATACCTTGCGGACGAAATCGGCCGCGACCTGTGGTACGGGCATGCCGACATGCAAACAGGTAAGCGGACTGAAACAACCTATGGCGCGCTCGACGCATTCTTCCCTGCATTGCTCGCGCTTTCAGGCGACCTGAAGCGCGCTGAGCGCCTGCAGGCCTCATCGTTCAGGATGTGGAATCTGCACGGAATCGAGCCGGAAACGCTCGATTACAAAACGATGCGTGTAGTCGGTGGGAGTTATCATCTGCGTCCCGAGATCATCGAATCCACCTATTACCTTTACCATTACACGCGTGACCAAAAGTATCGGCAGATGGGTGAGAAGATGTTTGACGATTTTGTTAGCCATTGCCGCACGGACGGCGGTTACGCTGCGCTTGCCGACGTGATCAGTAAACAACAGCTCGACGAAATGGAGAGCTTCGTCCTCGCGGAGACCTTCAAGTATTTTTACCTACTTTTCGCGTCACCCGAAACCCTGGAGTTCGACAAATTCATATTTAATACTGAAGCGCACCCGCTCAGGCGAATGTGGTGAAACTTCCTGCTTACGATTTCATATGATTTTTGAGTTGCTGAAACAACAAAGGCGATGCCGCTTGCGAGCCCGGCCCTTTCCGAAAGAATGGCTGGAGCTGATTCAATGCCATGTTGTATTTTTCCGCAGACTGTCCACGAGCGACCGAGTAGAGCTACTTGGTCATGTTCAGGTATTTCTTGCCGAAAAACGCTTCGAGGGATGTGGTGGTTTTGCAATCACGGATGAGGTCCGGGTGACCATCGCGGCGCAAGCTTGTCTTCTATTGTTGCACCGCAGAACGGAGTATTTCCCCGGTTTGCTCACGATTCTCGTTTATCCCTTGACCTACATGGTGGAAGAAAAACGGCAGATTGGTGAGCATCTTTGGGAAGAGGGGACTGTGAGTCGCCTTGGCGAGACCGGCCGTAGAATGGGCTCCCTGGTTCTTTCCTGGGGCGCCGTCAAACACGGCGCGGCTGATCCCTCCGATGGTAAGAACGTTGTCCTGCATGAATTTGCTCATCAACTCGACTTCGAAAATCAGGCAGCCGACGGAGTGCCGGAGTTGGCGACGCGCGAACAGCAATTAGCGTGGAGCGCAGTAATGAGATCTGAATTCGCGTCGCTGCGTGCCGCCGACGAGAGCGGGATACCGACCTTGCTCGACACCTACGGGGCAACCGATCCAGCCGAATTTTTCGCCGTATCCGTCGAGGCATTCTTTGAACGACCGCGTGCACTTCGCGCTCGTCATCCAAAACTTTACGCGGCGTTGCAAAACTATTTTCAGCAGGATCCAGTGGAATATTCTGCTGAGACTCTCGGCGAAGAGCGAATGTCATCCTGAGCAGAGTGCAACGGAGTCGAAGGATCCCGTAGCGCTGCCGTGAAGTAATGCAACGGGATTCCTCGACTTCGCTCGGAATGACGGTAGGCAGTTATTGCGGCTGCGGGACGATTCGAAGATAAGGCTTCGGCGCTTTCCAGCCTTGCGGGTAACGCCGCTTCGCCTCCTCGTCGGAGACCGAGCCGGCAATGATAACATCTTCGCCTGGCAACCAATTGACCGGCGTAGCGACCTGGTGTTTCGCGGTGAGTTGGAGTGAATCGATCACGCGCAGCACTTCATCGAAATTGCGGCCGGTCGTCATTGGATAGACAAGGATCAGTTTGATCTTTTTGTCCGGCCCGATGACGTACACGTTGCGCACAGTCGCGTTATCAGCCGGCGTCCGCTTCTTTGGGTCGCCTTCGACGTCCGCCGGCAGCATGCCGTACAGTTTTGCGACCTTGAAATCACCATCCGCGATGATCGGGTAATTTGGCGCATAACCCTGAGTTTCCTCGATGTCCTTCGCCCATCCTTTGTGATCGCCTGCCGAATCGACCGATAATCCAATGATCTTCACGTTTCTGCGTTCGAATTGGGGTTTTATTTTCGCCATGTATCCGAGTTCGGTCGTGCACACTGGCGTGAAGTCTTTCGGATGCGAAAATAAGACTGCCCAGGAGTCGCCAATCCAATCGTGCAAACGGATTCGGCCTATACTCGTTTCTGCTTCGAAGTCAGGTGCTCTATCGCCAATTTTCATTTTTCATCTCCTTTTTTGTTTCGTGGCAGGTTATTTGAGTTCAGAAGCAAAAGTCAACATTCACTGCGCGATTAATTCACAGAACTTTTGCAGATCGATGTTGCCACCGGAAACGATGGCGACGATCGGCCCTTTGCCAGAGTTCCCGGTTAGCGCCGCAGCGAGCGGCAGCGCGCCCGCGCCCTCGGCGATGATCCGCGCTTTTTCGGCCAGGAGTCGCATCGCATTTTTGGTCTGTTCGAGAGTGACTATGAGGTAATCGTCCACAACTGGTTTCATACGTTCCCACATGCGAGGGAACATGCTTTGGCCACCGGCGCCATCGACGAATGACGCTCTCCAGTTTGGAAAAACCTGCGGTGAACCTTTCTCGAACGAAAGCGCCGCCGGCGCTGCCGTTTCCGGTTCAACTCCAAAAACTTTAATTTCCGGTCTCAGCGCCTTGATTGCGCTGGCCACGCCCGTGATTAACCCGCCGCCGCCAATGCTGGCGATGACAGTAGCCACGTCTGGCGCGTCTTCGAGAATTTCCAATCCGATCGTGCCGTGGCCGGCAATGAAATTGTCGTCGTCGAATGGGTGAATGAATGTTCCTTCCGCGCCGGGAAAGGATCTTTCATCGAGCGCTTTCCAAGCAATCTCGTAGGGGACTGGAATGAGTGTTGCCCCGAGCGCTTTCATTCGCTCCAACTTTGATTTCGGCGCCGTCTCAACAACCACGACGGTGCACGGCACGCCCGCTGCCCTTGCAGCATAGGCGACACCCTGACCCGCGTTCCCAGCGCTAATTGTCCAAACGCCGCGTTTGCGATCGACTTGAGGCAACATCGCCACGGCATTGGCTGCACCGCGCAATTTGTACGCGTTGATCGGTTGCAGGTTTTCAAGCTTCAGACGGATGTCCGGAAACTCGGGGCCGAGCTCGAGGCGAATTAATGGCGTGCGTACGATCGTCTTCGCGATCCGTTCGCGCGCAGCGCGTATTTCTGAGAGCTCAATCGGGCGAACGGGTTCCAGTGTCCTGAGCATGCGACTAGTGTAGAGGCCACTTCAATCGCCGCAATCTGATCTTGTCATGCTGAGCGTTGCCGAAGAAAAAACGTCCGAGATTCTTCGCTCCCCTCAGAATGACAGTCGAAGTACGAGCAGTAATTCGTTAGGCAATACGGCCGTCTAGAACGTTTTGTCAGAGTCCAAAAGAATTGTCACTGGACCTTCGTTGACCAATTCCACTGACATCATTGCACCGAAAAGTCCTGTCGCGACAGTGACTCCCAAGCTGCGCAGCGCTTCCGCAAATTCTTCGTAAAGCTTCTTCGCTTGCTCTGGCGGCGCCGCAGCCACGAAGCTCGGTCTGCGTTGCCCGCGCGCATCACCGTAGAGCGTAAACTGCGACACGACTAGTGCGCTGCCTTTTACATCCAGCAGCGAGCGGTTCATTTTTCGCTGGTCGTCCTCAAAGATCCTCAGGTTTGAAATTTTCCCGGCCATGCTGATCGCCACCGCGGATGTATCGCCGCGGCCGACGCCAAGTAAAACCACCAGCCCGTCTGCGATTTCTCCCGTAACGCTGCCATCTACGATCACGCGAGCGCGGCTTACACGCTGGACAACGGCTCGCATATGTACTACAAAATTTTCTCTAATAAATTGGCAAGACGCCATCCGGCTTTGTGTAGCTCGTCGCGCACGACGCCGGTTGCCCACGTGCGGTACAGCGTTTGACCCGGCGCCGGTTTTTCGATTGCCTCGCCCGCCGCTACGATTCGGTCGGTATCCAGGAATGGCTTCACACCTCGAAATTCCAAACGCGCATGCGCCTCGCGCGCGATCGGCAGGATTTCGTCCGCCCAAATTTCGGCGTAACTGTCGAGCGAGACATTCGACGGCATTTGCCAGTTTCGGGGTTCATTTGTCGCCATGTCGTGCACAAGTTGCTGTTTGAGTGGTCCGATTTGCGCATCGAGTTCCTTTTTTGGCAACCTGCCCGGCGCCTGAGGGAAAAGCGCGTTTACCGCATCGTAATCCCAAAACCCGTGGAACTTCTTCTTGCGAATGCCTCGGCGGCGTGGCGGCTCATCGCTCAGCTCCAGCGTAAACGTATTTCCGCCTTCATCAGCCAACGCTGATTTGTTCTTGTCGGGATCAGTCG
>JBKPBJ010000351.1:0-1274 GCA_046726875.1 Verrucomicrobiota bacterium | reverse complement strand
GAGCTCGGGCGGATTTACGCGGAGATGGGGAGAAAACAAGAAGCGCGTGAGTTCATCAACAAGGGTCTGGCAATGCCCGATACCGAAAAAGACGATCCCGAAACAAAGCAACGCGGGCGCGAGACGCTGGCGAAACTTTAGTTTTTCATTAGGGGGATCTCTGTCGATGCGGCGCCGGCTTCAACCGCCGCGGGCGTGGGCACCGCTGACCACTCAGGCAAATCCGCCAGCCCGCCGCCCATGAAAAGATGATGCCAGAGTTGCGTCCCAGCGACGGCCATCAGACCCATCTCGACCGAAAGTCGCGGCAGTGAGCCGGGGCGCATTTTACGAAACTCAGTCCGCCATCGAGCAACGGCGGCTGAATCAAAATAGCCGGTTTTGCGGAGCGATTCCTCACTGAGAAGCTGCGCGACAAAAGGCGGCTCCGGTTCCATGTGAAAGCTGTCCAACGGTGCGCGGAAGATAACTTTGTGCCGGCGTGCCACAGATTTTGGCACCCAACGTTCGGCCAAGAGTCGCAGCAGGTGCTTATCCCGAAACCCGCAAAGCCGCCAACGCGGATGCAGCTTCGCCAAGAAATCGAAGACATCCTCGTCCAGAAATGGGTATCGCACTTCGACAGAAGAATGCATCGCGACGCGATCGCCTTTGGCTTGGAGGAGATGCCCGGCAAGGAGAACTCGCGCCGCAATCCAGACTCCCCGATGGAGCGGATCCCATCGTTTGGCGCGATCCACCGGAAAATTTAATTCCGTCCACGGATTCGTCAGCCCAAGCGCTTCGTGCATGGACTCGCTGTAGAAGCGCAGCTTCGAGATCGCGAGCATTCCGTAGGCGTCGATCCAGGCATTCGGACCACCGACCGAATTCTCAACTTCGCGTCGCCAGGCATTGGGAAAATGCGGGACTTTATTCACGCGCAGATAGACGTTGCGCGCGACATTGCTGAGACCAAGCCCTGGAATCAGATCGAGGTAACCCATGAGTTTGGCAGCCTTGTACCACGGATAGCCGACAAGCCATTCGTCGGCGCCTTCGCCGGTCAGCACCACTTTTTGTCCGCAGCTGTGGACGCGTCCTGACAGTTGAAGGAGAGCCGCGCAGGCTGTGTCGATCACAGGCGCTTCTGCGGCGGTGATCAATTTTGGATATGTCGCCAGCGCGTCTTCGTCGCGAAAATCCTGCACGATCGGCGGTTTGGCGCCGATATGTCGCGCCGAGAGACTTGCCGCATCGAGTTCATCAAGCTCCGGCTCGTGCACGCGGACGGT
>JBKPBJ010000350.1:0-9421 GCA_046726875.1 Verrucomicrobiota bacterium | reverse complement strand
CACCGAATTGCCACGTGCCATCTGTTGCGAGGACAATTGATCTGTATTAAGAAGATTTTTCACGACGGGTCGGTAGCTCAATCGGTAGAGCAGCGCCCTTTTAAGGCGTTGGTTCCGGGTTCGAGTCCCGGCCGACCCATTTTATAATATGGCTTGGGTTTACATTTTACGTGGCGCACGACGGTATTACATCGGTGCGACCGAAAATCTCCACCGCCGCATCGCTGAACATAGGCGCGGGAGCAATCACACGACGCGGCGTTTTGGTGAAGAACTTCTAGTTGCAGGGGTAAAGGAAGTGCCTTCGATGGCTGAAGCGCGTGCGCTTGAACGCCAGCTCAAACGCAAGAAGAATCCGCAGCTCGCGATCTCCGCGTTGAATTCAAAAAAGACTTGAACACATAAGAGCAGCCCCGAAAGCTTTCGGGGTTGGTTCCGGGTTCGAGTCCCGGCCGACCCATCGCTTCATTGCTCCCATACTCCGTCGCGATAGGACAGTGATTTCACACAAACATAAATGCATCTTCGTCGAAGTGCCTAAGACTGGCTCAACCAGTGTTCGGGCCATTCTCGGGAAGGCCTGGAAGCCGCACCTGAATTTGTGGCAGATCAAGCAGCTGATGGAAACGTCCTGGACCAATTACGGCGGAAGAAGGAACCGGATCATGGCCGCACTCTATTTACTCGTGCCGGAAGAGCGCAGAAGAGAAACCGGGCGCGGGCAATTCGAATCCTATTTCAAGTTCGGATTTGTTCGCAATCCATGGGACCGAGTTGTATCGCTGTATGAGCGAACGGAAGCATTACAGCTTAGGAACGAGATGAGCTTCGAACAATTTGTCGATTGGATCCAGTACAGCAGCGCCACATGCGTGCATTCCTCTCCGCACCGGTACCAGCTGGATTGGTTTGTCGATGCAAACGGAAATCTGTTAGCCGATTTCATCGGAAAATTCGAGCGGCTAGATGAGGATTGGGCTTTTGTAGCACGAAGGCTCGGTTTGGAGGAGAAGTTGCCGCACCGACGCGCCAACCCGCGGGGCCGTCATTACACTGAGTACTACACTCCGCGAACCAGAGATGTCATTGCAGGAAAGTTCAAAGTGGATATTGAGCGGTTCGGTTATGAGTTTGCCTGATAAAATAAAAGCGATCGTCCTCACGTGTGATCGCTTTCGAACGATCACGCGACATGTCATTCTCAAATACGAGCGGCTGTGGCCGGATCACCCGTTCATTTTTCATGTTCCGTACCAGGAGCTTCGCGGGACCGACACCGACCGCGTCAAGTACCACCCCGCGCCCGAGGACATTAAGGGGACCATCCTGCATCTACTCGCGGACATCGATGATGAAGAATGGATTTACTGGTGCGTGGACGACAAATACCCGATTCAACTTCCCACCGACAAGGTCGCCGGCCTTATTTCGCACGCGATGCGTTCACCTAAAATTGACGGCCTATTATTCTGCAGATGCAGGGCGCTATTGAGCATCCCCCGGCTCACACTCCACCCGCACAAAGTGAAAAACCTGTTTGGCGATGTTTATCTCGAACGCAAAGGTTGGTGGCAAATATGGATCCATCAGATCATGCGCGCCAAGGTGCTTCGACATCTCTTTAAGCATTTGCCCGACCACATCCCCAGTGCAAAGGCAATGGATGATCTGAAGGATGACGTGCCCAAACTGCCAGAGCACCGGTTGTTCGTGACCGAGAAAAATTACGCAGTGTTTGGCGAAAGCACCCGGCGCGGCATGATCACGCAAAACTGCTATGAAAGTATCGTGGGGTCGGGAATTGAGCTGCCGGAATGGTTTCAACAGCCGAACGGCGAATACGTGACGCTCGGTAAATTGTGAGCGACCGGCGCGCCGCATACTGAAAATGTTTGCCCCTGCTGATTTCCTGGATCTCGAGCACACTGCTCATCCGAAGCTGTTCGAGAACCAGAATTACGTCTGGGACGCGCTCAAACAGATCGCGAGCTATCTGCAATTTCGGCTGAAGCCGGCGGTGTTGGGCGAGCTGCTGGGAAAGCCATTCATCAGTAACCGCGTATTCGTTGGCAAGGGAACGGTCATTGAGCAAGGCGCGGTGCTGAAAGGCCCGGCCTGGATCGGCGAGAACTGCCAGATTCGAAGCGGTTGCTACGTGCGCGAGAACGTCATCGCCGGCAATAGGGTTGTTATGGGTAACTCTTGCGAATTCAAAAACTGCATTCTCTTCGATGAAGCGCAGGTGCCGCATTTCAATTACGTCGGCGACTCCATTCTGGGTCACCACGCGCACCTTGGCGCGGGGGTGATTCTCTCAAACGTAAAACTCGATCACGCAGAAATCGCGGTGAGCACGCCTGACGGTGAGATTCCAACCGGCTTGAGAAAATTCGGCGCGATCGTCGGCGACCGAACCGAGATCGGCTGCAATTCGGTGATCAACCCCGGCTCAGTCATCGGCCGCGATTGCATGATTTATCCCAGCGTAAATTTCCGCGGCGTGCTGTCGCATGGCAGCATGGTCAAGTTGCGTCAGGAATTGCAGGTGATCGAGAAACGTTGACGAGGCGAGCAAGCTATTACGCGGTTCGCGTTGGATTCCAAGCTTGCTTCACCTTTTTTCGCGCCAGAGGCCCATTCCACGTTGAAAGTTAATTCAACCAAAACATGCAGACATGCGGCGAAGCATTTGTACGAGTATCTTCCAACACACACTCAAGCTTCAACTCATCAAACTCATATGATCCGAAACAGGCAGGACCTTCGCGGCAAAGATCGATCAGGACGTCGTCGTTAACGGCAACGTTCTATTAAAAGGAGGAACACAAGCGTTCGGAAAGATTAAGTCGTCTCGCGCTAACCCGCGCAAGAATGAGCCACTCACTCTGGAGCTAACGTCGATTTCGGTGAACGGACGCAATGTCACGGTAAAAACAAGCATCTTTCAGCCAGGAAGCCCGACAGTGACGGCGCGACAGGCACACTATGCACATACCGCATTGATACATAGCCCGGGTAACAAGATGCAGTTCCAACTAGCGCGACCAGTCTCTTTGTAACGAGCTTGGTTCTCATAAGAAGCAGACTCGAGTTGACGAGAAGTAATTCGGGGCGACCCCAACGGGTACGCGGGTATCAAAATGGGCTGCGCTCCGGTAACGCGGCGTTTTGATGGACTTAGGGCAACTCGCGCACGACGGCGCGAAATCTGAATTGTAGGACTAAGGTCTTAGTGTTCGTTGCAAAGCCGGATGTTTAAATAGGGTCAGGTTTCTGATCGGGAATGTCTTAACATCCTATTTACGTTCGAGAAAAGTGACGGCGCCCGTATCGGATCTGCCGCAGGCGTAAGTTAGTTTGCGCCGAGCGAGGTGACAACAATGGGGTAACTTGTTAGTTCTGTTTTCTCACGTCCCGATTTTAGCCTTGAGTTTTCAATCCATTGGCCGACCTGAGCCCCATCGGGTGTCCATCCATCTAAACGCTAGATTGTAACTCATCTCCTCTTCCGGTGCCTGCGCGACATGCTGCTGCATGCAGAGCTGCTGATATCGTTGATGTTCCGGTTCTCGGCCGACGTAGGCCACTCCGGCTTTCTCGTCTTTAAAGACGTAGAAGACCTTACCTTTCACCTTGCCGCGCTCCATTTTGTTGTTCGGAAGCGCGGCGTAGAGCGCCTTTTGATCTGCCGTCTGAGGAGTGCGCACACGGAAGCCAGCTGCAGAAAGCAACGGTTTGGTGCTCTCGGTTTCCATAGTGGCGCAGCCTGCAAAGAAGATGATGCCGCCGGCTGCCAAGATGAGAATCAGGCTTGAGTTGGGCATTTTCGTTTTCATCGTTTCTTGAGTCTTGACTTGTCAGGTAGAGGGCGTCTCAACCGCTGGAGTCAATAATCTGTTTTGTTTGTCACGAAAATGTAACAATCACGCGGATTGCGATTAGCCGGTCGGAAGTGTTCACATGCCTGGCGCCGGTGTATCATCACGATATGAAAACATCATTCACTCCCATCACATTCACGATCAGGCTCGTGTCCTTTGCTTTGGTCGCTTCGGCATCGGCTATCGCCCAAACTTCCACCGACACCACGTCTAAGAAGGCCCCGGCCGTTCAGACGGCGGAATCGCAAGCTGCGCTAACGCCGGCCTCGGCCTTGGAGAAGCTGAAGAAGGGCAACGCTCGCTTCGCCGAGAAGAATATGCGGACTCGCGACTGGCAGGCCAAGGTACCAGCGACTGCGGCCGGTCAGTATCCGTTTGCGGCAATCCTCGCGTGCATGGACTCTCGCAATCCAATCGAGATCATCTTCGATCAGGGAATTGGCGACGTCTTTGGGATCCGTATCGCGGGCAACATCGTTAACGAGGACGAGCTCGGTAGCATGGAATACGCAACGAAGGTCGTCGGAGTGAAGCTCCTCGTCGTCCTCGGGCACACGTCATGCGGCGCTGTGAAGGGCGCGATCGACGACGCCAAGTTGGGCAATCTTACCGCGCTCCTTGCGAAGATCCGGCCCGCCGTGTCGGCATCCGGCCCCGGAAGCTCGAAAGACGACGTGTACGTCACGAAAGTCGCCGAAGCCAACGTGTCTCAGGCGATGAAGGAGATTCGCGAGAAGAGCCCGACGATAAAGGAGCAGCTCGACGCCGGTACGGTCGGCCTCGTTGGAGCGATGTACGATGTCTCCACGGGTAAAGTAACGTTCATGCCCGACTGAGGGGAGTCTCTCCGCAGCGAAATTCATTGGGAAAGGAGCGGCATTGGCGGATGGGGGGGGATTCGAACCCCCGGTGCCTTTCGGCACACACGCTCTCCAGGCGTGCACAATCAACCACTCTGTCACCCATCCAAAATCATCTTCCTCTGAATCTTACTCTCCGTCCTATGAATCGTATAGAGTGAGATTGAGGGGAAGCGGAAGAGGGAGACTTCACACTTGCATGCGCCGGAACAATTCGTCGAGCGGCAGTTGTATGCCGATGTAAAATTCGCCGAACTCGGCGTACTCGGCGCTGACCGGGTCGAATCGCATTTTATAAACGATGGCTTTGATCTGAAACGTGTCGCGCGCGAAGAGGGTGACGCCCCATTCGGCATCGTCGAGACCGGTCGAACCGGTGATCAGCTGCTTTACTTTGCCGGCGAACTCGCGCCCGACAGTGGCGTGTCCTTTCATCAGTTTGCGGCGTTCATCGTACGGCAGCGCGTACCAATTCCGTTGCTGGCCGCGGCGCTTGCTCATGTTATAAAAACAAACCACCGGCCAATCGGGCAGCGTGGGATAAACGCGCTCCTGCCGGTAGTGCTTCATTCGCTCGCGAAATGATCCCAACGCCTCTTCGAGCTTTGCAGGATCCTTACGGAGACTGGAGTCGAGCGTCTGCGCGTATTCTTCCTCGGTCGTGATGTATTCGCTCTCCTCGGTAAGCGACAAATAACTGTAAACCGGTGTGAGCACGTCTGCGCCTAACGAGAGCGACAATCGTTTCTCGATTCTATTAGCGTTGTGCAAATCGGGCGTGATCAGCATGAAGCCGACATCGGCCTTCGGCGTCACCATCCCAAGCGTGAGCAATTGAGTGGAATCCATAGCGCGCACTTCCTGCACCAGCGCCGCTAGATTGGTTTTCGCACGGTTTTGTTCCTCGCGGCTGAGTAATTGCCATGGGGCGTACTCGATCCGGTAAAATAAATGCAAGCAATGCCAGCCTTCCTCTGGAACAAGCGTGGTGTTCTTGTCAGTCATCGCGGTAGTTTCGGACGCGAAAAGAGGTGGTCAAGGGTAGCGCACGCGTCTCGCGTGCTGGTTTCGGCGTCGCGCCGAAAGAGTCTTTGCCAAAGCGCCGAGCAAGCGAGGAACTATACTTTTCCGGAAAGTCTGTGATCGCGGGACGCGCTCGCCAGCAAGCGAGACGCGTGCGCTACCCAGGCGTTTGCACTTTCGGCAGATGCGCCATGCAATATTCTTCGCCGTCGCGCGCCACACGGAAATCGAGATTCGGATCACTTACCTCGGTGGCGCCGCAGACCGCGCAGCGATGGAGCGTTTCAGCGGCGCTGCGGGATTGGGCTTCAAAACGTTTGCGCCGTGTCGAAACGTCGTGCCGGTGCCTCGCCTGATGAATAATTTCCGGTCCGAAGAAAATGAAATAATTAATGAATGCGGCAATGAGCGCTGCGCGATACGAGTTGGGTCCGAGAAAAAATCCGAGCATCAAAAACGCGGCGTAAATCCACCCCAGCCATTTGATTTTTACTGGCAGAATAAAAAGGATGTAGATGACTTCATCGGGATAAAATTGCGCGAATGCGAAGAACAACGAGGTGATCAGCATGCCATTGGAGAAATTGCTGCCGAAAAAGAATGCCGCGATGGTCGTGCCAACCATCCCTATGACGAAATAGAGCGTGAGCCGGAACGGCCCCCATGCGCGTTCGAGGCCCTCGCCGATGAACCAGAGAAACCAGAGCGCGAGAAGCACCCACAGTGGACTGAACGTCTGCGGAATGAAGATATAGGTGACGAGGCGCCAAACCTGGCCGCGAAGAATCGCAGTCGGATCGAGCGTTAAAAGCGATTCGAAGCCGCGATTAAGATAAACCAGCACATAAACGAGCGCCGTGAAACCAATCACGATCCGGATCAGTCCTGGAATGCCCAGAAAACCAAAGCGGCGTTCGAGTTTATCCAGCCAGGTCATTGTTCGCGGAAACTAACGCAACAATCCCTCACCTCAATCCTCTCCCTTTAGGAAAGGGAGAAGCAGCCCGAGCACAATGATATTCGTGGATCATCAGAACGCGCAGCGCACGGTTCCTCTCCTCCTCGGTCGAGGAGAGGATGAAGGTGAGGAGTCGGAGTCAAACGGGCTGACATCCTTGCGCAAGGTTGCGCTGAGTCTAGTTTCGGTTGTGACTGAAGCCGCACCTCGCAAAACGCCGCTTTACGAAGAGCACGTGCGGTTGGGCGCAAAAATGGTTCCATTCGCCGGCTGGCTAATGCCGGTGCAATACACCAGCATCGTCGAGGAACATCAGGCAGTGCGGAACAATGTCGGTGTCTTCGACATTTCGCACATGGGCCAGTTCATCGTCGAGGGCAGGGAGATGCGCGATTGGCTCAATACGATGCTCACCAATAACGTCGACAAACTCGACGTCGCCATAGGTCAATACACTTTTCTCCTTAATGAGCGTGGCGGGATTATTGATGATCTGATCGCTTATCGTGTCGACGATCAGAAATTTCTACTCGTCGTGAACGCTGCGTGCGCGGAGGAAGATTTTGCGTGGCTGCAAAATCATCTCAAGGGCGGGCGCTCTACAGATCGCCCCAGCGGCGGACTACCCGCCTTCGCCAAGGCTACTGCGGGCGGGGAGACCGCCGCTCCTTGTCAGCTCACAAATCGTAGCGCGGAGTTTGGCGGTGTCGCCATTCAAGGTCCGCGCACGATAGAGTTGTTTCATGCGATGTTTGGCGATGATACCCAGCCGCCGCTGCGAAATCACATCGCGGATATTGAATTTGCTGGGACGAATGAGGCGGATAGGACCCGTGTCTCGGTCGCACGGACGGGATACACCGGCGAGGATGGTATAGAAGTCTTCTTTCGCGCGACTGACGCCGTTAAGTTCTGGAATGCTGCGCTTGAACGAGGAAAACCTTTTGGAATCAAACCCAGCGGCCTCGGTGCGCGCGATACGCTGCGGCTGGAGATGTGTTACCCGCTGAACGGGTCCGATCTTTCGCCCGAACGAAATCCGATCGAGGCGGGGCTCGGATTTTTCGTCGATCTAGGCAAACCAGAATTCGTCGGCCGCGATGCCTTGTTGAAGACAAAAGAATTCGGTCCTCGCGAAAAGCTGGTGCCGTTCCGGATGAAGGAGAAAGGTCCGCCGCCGCGGCCGCACTATGCCGTTTTTCACAATGGCGAGCGCGTTGGAGAAGTGACGAGCGGCACGCTTTCTCCGAGCTTGAACTGGGGCATCGGGATGGCGTATGTGTCGTCGGCGTACGCGAAGATCGGCGCTGAGATTGACATCGAGATTCGCGGGCAAAAATTCCGAGCGACCGTGGAAAAAAAACCGCTCTACAGAAAATCAGCACCATGAACATCCCAGACGATTTGCTCTACACGGAAAGCCACGAATGGATTAAGCGTGAAGGCGACAACGTCCGCGTTGGCATCACGGATCACGCGCAGTCGGAATTGACCGACGTGGTTTATGTCGAGCTCCCGAAACTCGAGCGGCAGGTGAACGCCAAAGAACCGATCGCGGTTGTCGAATCAGTAAAAGCGGCGAGCGATATCTACGCGCCGGTGAAAGGCACGGTTGTCGAGGCGAACAAGGCGCTCGAAGCCGACCCGGGCCTGATCAACCGCGAACCGTACGGGCAAGGGTGGATCTTCGTTCTGAAGATCGATAAAGCCGACGATCTCAAGAGTCTCAAAGACGCGGCGGCTTACAAACAGCAGATTGGTTGAAACCGAAATTTTTTCGAACGCCCGCGGATTTCCGAACCTGGCTGGAGAAGAATCACGCGACGGCGACTGAGCTTTGGGTTGGGTTTTACAAAAAGGATTCGGGAAAGCCGAGCATCACATGGCCGGAGTCGGTGGATCAAGCGCTCTGCTTCGGTTGGATCGATGGAATTCGGAAGCGCGTTGACGAAATCAGTTATCAAATTCGGTTCACGCCACGGCGGCGCGGCAGCATTTGGAGCGCGACCAATATCGAGCGCACCAGAGAGCTCACTAGACAAAAACAAATGCACCGGATGGGGCTGAAAGCGTTCGCCGCACGGATCGAGAACAAGTCGGGCATCTATTCGTACGAACAACGAAACAGCGAGTTGCAAGAGCCATACGCAAAACTGCTAAAAAAGAACAAAGCAGGCTGCAAGTTTTTCCAAACACAGCCGCCGTCGTATCGAAAAATGATCGGCTGGTGGATTCTCAGCGCCAAGAAAGAAGAAACGCGAATGGCTCGCCTAGCAAAATTAATCAGCGAGTCCGCGAAAGGAAACCGCCTGTTTCAGTAGCGATCAGCCTTTGCTGAAGAGCAGCGCAGCTATAACAGACCGGACACGGTGTTAATCAGCAGCGCAAGAATGATTGTGTTGAACCCGAATGAGAGAACGCTATGGACCAGAGTGATGCCTCGCATCCGGCGCGAGGTAATTTGCACGTCGGACACCTGGCACGTCATCCCGACTACGAACGAAAAGTAGGCGAAATCAAAGTAATTTGGCGGCCGATCACCCGGGAACATCAGACCACCGGCATGCTGATGCACGCCGGGCTCGTCGCTGTCACCGTAGTACGCGTGGGCGTAACGCAAACTGTAAACCGTATGAAGCAGCGCCCACGAGGAGATCACGGTCGACAGCGTGAGCAGCAGGTGAACGGCGAAATGCCCG
>JBKPBJ010000349.1:0-10709 GCA_046726875.1 Verrucomicrobiota bacterium | reverse complement strand
AGCCGCCACGCTTTACGAGCGTGACGGCAGATTGTGAGCTTGTTGGCCCTAGCGAGGTGCCGGTGTGGGGCGCGGCCGCCCTGACGGACTAGGTCTTGCAGTAGGTGTAGGTCTCGGGGTCGTTGTTGCCGTTGCCGTTGGAGTCGCTGTGGCCGTTGGCGTCGGCGTTGGACCGGATTCTGCGCAATATCTGCCGCCGGTGTTCAAATAGAAAGGCTGAGGTTCGATGTAGAAACCACCGCCCCAGACGACCATTTCGCTGCCAGTCCACACTGCCGTGTGACCGCTTCGGGCATCGGGTGCACTGATGATACCGGTGGCTGTCCAACTGTCGGTGCCAGGATTATATCTGCCGCCGCTGTTAAAATAGGTGACGCAATCGATGGAATGCTTGTTTCAGTGCGTTTTCGGTCATGCCAAGCTCGGCCGCCACTTCGGCTTGTGACCGTTGCCCCGGTTCATCGGAGAGAAATTCCTTCAAGCAATCGAAGAGGTTCGCATTGCCGGCAGACCGATATTCACTCTCCAAGCGCGCCAACACCTGTTCCAACAACGTGAGCGCCCAGCGCCGCTCGTAGATGCGATCGGCCGTCAGACTGTCGGCGGGTTCCAGATCGGCGCGCTCACGAGCGAGCAATTCATCCAACGGAACCAACGCCCGGCCCTCGCCGCGTTTCATTGTCATTTCACGGCGCCTCGCCTTCGCCAGAAAATTTTTCAGCGACACGAGCAGATACGAACGCAAACGTCCTTTCTCGCGGCGGACCACGTCGAGATCGCGCCGTTCCAATAACAATGCGAAGAATCCCTGGGTTAGATCTTGAGCTTCCTCTGGACCATAGCCCTGTCGCCGCGCGAACCCGTAAAGCGGCCACCAATAAGTGCGGCAAAGTTTTTCGAGCGCCTCATCGGCCGCGGGGGATCTACCCTGCGCCGTTAAAACCACGCTCCAATGCGTTGTCGTAAACGCGACCGCTCCGTCTTGCGTATCTCCACCAATCGTGCTCAGGGAAACCCTGTTATGGTTAAATGGTTCGCTGCGATCAAGTAAAAAGTCGTGCCGGTGTAGCCACGATGCTGTGTTGCCGTGCAGCCGGGAGGCCGCAACAGCGCCTGAGTGCCTCGACCCGCCTTCACGAAGCTACGGCGCGGCACGCACAGCGAGGTTGGCCACAATTACGAAAGGCTGATCGTTAGTTAAGCTTTGGCGCCAGAGAGGCCACGATCTTTTCGAAGCGCGGGTCGCCGCGCAACGGATCCCAGAACGGCAGGAGCTTCAATTGACCATAGCTGACGGGGCTTGGCCGAGTGGCCACAATGGCAAGCTGTTCACAAGCGAGCTCCTTGTCGTCCACGCACGCAGCGATTGCCGCCAGATACTTAACCATTTCCGCACCGCCGACTGCATCTTTTTTGAGAGGAAGAAGCTCAACTGCTCGCCGGCCGTCGCGAAGTGCCTGCTCTTTCCGGCCAAGACCGGCGTGTATCAGACCAAGCACGCAGAGTGCGGGACCATAGTTTGGTTGGGCCTCGACGATTTTTTCCTGCTCCAGGTGCGCGGCGGTCAATGATGACCGCGCTTTGGCGTCGTCGTTTGCCATCCGAGCGATAACCCCTTCTGCAAAGGGACGGCTGAACACGACATTTTCGTTGGATAGTGTGATTGGGTTTTCGCCTGAGGTTGTTAATGCGTCCTTCGCTCCAGTGGCGTCGCGTTCGGCCAATGCGCAGAAAAGCCAGTAGTTAGCGATGCTTTGTGTGGCGCTAGCATTTGTCGCGCGGATTTTATCGATCAATTGATGCAAGGGTCGGGTATCTGCTTTCCAATCCAGTTCGACGAACGCGCGCGCTGCTTGTATCTCGAGATTGTTCGGCTCGATGCTCAATACGCGATCCAACACGGATTCTGCGTCAGCGTAGCGCCGGAGAAGCTGATAACTCAGCGCAAGCTGTTCCAAAGTGAAAACATTTCGCGGATCGAGATCGATGGTTCGTTCGAGGTCTCGCATGGCCTCTTCCCATCGCCCCTGACGCCTCTTGATGTAGCCTTCCAACTCGAAACCCCGGGGATCATTTGGCAGAGTCTGAGCGGCAAGTTCCAGTTCGGCCAGCGCACCATCGTAGTTGAGATATCCTCGATATAGATTTTCCGCACGCGCGAGGTGCGTTTCTCCTGCATCTGGGAGCATCCGCGATGCTGCCTGCACGGCTGAGTTCGCGTTCGCCAGGCGCGCGGGCGTGCGATCATTACCAAGGAAGTAAAGAAGGCTGTGGGCGTATGCCAGCTGACAGTAGGCCTGAAAAAATGACGGATCACGCGCCACGGCCTGGTCCAGCAGGTTGACTGCCTGCACCAAGTTCGCATCACCAGTGGCGCTGAAGATCGGCGCCGAAAGAAGATTCCTCGCCTGAGCGTAAAGATCGAAGGCAGTCAGATCATCGGTTGGCTTGCGCTCAATGGCCACTTTCTCAGCACTCGAAATCTTGGCGCTCAGTTGCTCGGCGACTCTTTGCGCGATCTCGGTCGGAATTGCGAACGCCTCTTTCTGTTCACGATCGTATTCGTTCGCCCAGACTCCCGTATTCGTGCGAGTATCCACCAACTGCGTATTGACATGTACCTTGCCGCCGGACCGCCGCGCGGTTCCCTCCAGCACGTGGGAAACGCCAAGGGCGCGCCCGATCTGGCGAAGGTCCCGTTGGCCGCGATATCCCATTACGCTGGTTCGGCTGATCACTTTGAGGTCGGCAATTTTCGCCAACTTGGTTAAAATGTCGTCCTGGACGCCATCGGCAAAAAAGGCGCTATCTTTGTCGTCGCTTAGATTTTCAAATGGAAGGACGGCGATCCCTGCGGGTATCTGGCGCACTGATTCATGTTGCCAGACCATCACGGCTAAGCTGGTTGCGAGAAGAACCGATAACATCATTAAGGCGGCAATCGTTGGATTGCGTTGCACCCATTTTCGTGAACCTGTAAAAAATCTGCTGCGCTTGGCGCGGATTGGTTCGTGTCTTAGCCAGCGTTCAAGATCTTCGGCCAACGCCAGAGCCGACGAGTACCGCTGCCGGGGATCCTTCTCGAGACACTTCAGGCAGACTGCTGAAAGATCGCGATCTATTTTCCGGTTCCACAAGTGCGGTTGCCGTGGCTCAGTATCCAGCAGCAGCCGCATGGTTTGGTAGGCTGTTTCCCCTTCAAAAGGCACATGGCCTGTGAGCAGTTCGTAGAGGACCACGCCGAGTGCATAAACGTCTGTCGTTCTGCCGAGTGCCGCGTGGTTACCCGTCGCTTGTTCCGGCGCCATGTAACTGGGCGTACCCATCGCGTCCCGTGTGTCCGTGAGCGTGCTTCCATGGTCGACTAATCGGGCCAGACCAAAATCAGTCAGGTGTGGTTCGCCGGTTGCATCCAACAGAATGTTCCCTGGCTTTATGTCACGGTGCAGAATTCCGTGTTCATGCGCGTAGTGCACAGTACGAGCCACTTTCACAACGAACTCCACCGCCTGTCGGATCGGTGTCGGTCCACGGCCAATTAGTTCGTCGAGCTGACCGCCCTCGACGAATCTCATGCTGAAGTAGCACGCGCCATCGCGCTCGCCGACTTCGTAAATGGGAACAATCCGCGGATGATTGAGTTTCGCCGCGGCTTCGGCTTCGCGGCGCAGGCGTTTCAGGTGCGCGTTGGTCGCCCACTGACCAGTGCCGATGATCTTTAACGCGACTGTTCGCTTGAGACTCTTCTGCCAGGCGCGGAATACCACCCCGTGACCGCCGCGTCCGATTTCCTCCAGCAATTCGTAATCGCCGAACTCCCTGGGCATCTCCTCTGAGGAGAGTCCTTTTTCACCATGAGATTCGGAATTCCCGTCCACGCTGCAACAAAGGAGAAGAGTCGCTCCAATCTCAAGGCCCGCAACTCATTCACAAGGAGAGACGGGCTGGGAAGCCGTCGCTCCTTGATCCTTCTAAAATTTCGCGTTTACGAATTGCGTTTCGAGCGTTTCAATTAGCCCGTGATCGAGCAGAAGAAAATTTTTGGCACAGACGGCGTGCGCGGGGTTGCCAACGTCGAGCCGGTGACGGCGGAGACGGCGCTGAAACTTGGACGCGCTGCGGCTTATGTATTCGCACAAATGAATCCGCGCAGGACTCCCGACGGGGCGCGGCCGAAGATCGTCCTCGGGAAAGACACGCGTCTTTCCGGTTACATGCTGGAAAATGCGCTCGTAGCGGGAATCACTTCCCTCGGCGTCGATGTGTTGGTGATTGGGCCGTTGCCGACGCCCGGCGTCGCGTACATCACGCGATCGCTTCGTGCAGATGCCGGTATCGTTCTTTCCGCTTCGCACAATCCTTACCAGGATAACGGCATCAAATTCTTCCGGCACGATGGTTACAAGCTGGATGATCAGATCGAGGAGAAAATTGAAAACCTCGTTTTTACTGGCGAGATCGATTCGGTTCGGCCGACTGCCAACAACATTGGGCGAGCCACACGAATCGATGACGCGCTCGGCCGTTACGTGGAATTCACCAAGGCGAGTTTTCCCAAGGGAATGTCGCTGGAAGAAATGCGCGTCGCAGTGGATGTGGCAAATGGCGCTGCCTACAAATCTACGCCTTGCGTTCTGCGAGAGCTGGGCGCGGAGGTTGTCGTAGCGCATGACGAGCCGAACGGGATCAATATTAACGACGGCTGCGGCAGCATGCATCCGGAGGAGATCCGGCGCATTGTCCAAATCAGCGGCGCAGATGTCGGGATTAGTCACGACGGCGATGCTGACCGCGTTCTTCTTTGTGACGAGGACGGCGAGATTGTCGATGGCGATGAAATCCTCGCGATCGCGGCGTTAGATCTTTTGGAAGCTGGCCGGCTGGAACAGAACACTGTGGTGGCAACGGTCATGAGCAACTTCGGTCTGGATGAAACGCTCGTGGCGCGCGGCGGCAAAGTCGTGCGGACGAAAGTTGGCGATCGTTATGTCATCGAGGAAATGGTGCGACAAAAACTGAATCTCGGTGGCGAACAAAGCGGTCACGTCATTTTCCGTGACTTCACCACGACAGGCGATGGCATCATCACCGCGCTCCAGATCTTGCGCGTGATGCACAAGACCGGCCAGCCACTGAGCAAGCTCAAGGCGTGTTTGCAAAAATATCCGCAGGCCCAGCGCAACCTGGCGGTGAAAGAAAAGCGCCCGCTGGCGGAGCTGGATTCTGTGATGAAGTTGGTAACAGAGGCCGAGAAAGAGTTGTCCGGCAAAGGCCGTGTGCTCCTACGTTATTCCGGCACCGAGCCAAAAATTCGTCTACTCATCGAAGGGCGCGAGTTTGAAATGATCGACAAGCAAGCGGACCGGATCGCGGACGCGATTCAAAGCGCGATCGGAGCATGATATCTAAGCACGCAGTCATCCCGAACGTAGTGAGGGACCTCACAATAGCTGAAGGACTACGTAGGAAAATTTGCGTACCGAAAATCTGTAGCGAGAGGTCCTTCTCCCGTGTCTGCGGGATCAGCATGACATGTCTTTTGTGTTTATGACGTTGGAGAAGGTTATCGAAGCGCTGTTGTTCAGCGCACAAAAGCCGCTCTCGATTCGTGAGATTACGGCGGTAATCAGAGGCGCGGAAGGCGGTCTGGCCAGTGAAACGCCTAACGAGTTTGCACGGGTAAAGGACGCGGAAGTTGCCGCCGTACTCGAACAACTAAAGCTGGAATACATTCAGCAGAGCCGTGCGTTTCAACTGGTCGAAAAAGCAGACGGCTGGCAGCTCGCCACGGATCCCGCATTCGCGAAATGGGTCCGGCAGCTCTTCCCGGCGCCGAAGCAGGCGCGTTTGAGTGCGCCTGCGCTGGAAACATTGGCGATCATTGCATATCGCCAGCCGATTACGCGTGCGGACGTAGAAGCGGTGCGCGGCGTGAACATCGATGGCGTGCTGCAAACGTTGATGGAGCGCGGTTTGGTGAAAATCGCCGGGCGCGCCGAAATCCCCGGACGGCCGCTCCTTTACGAAACCACACAATTTTTCCTCGATCACTTCGGTCTGCGCAATCTCGACGAATTGCCAAACGCGGAAGAGTTGCGGAGACGTTATTTGCCGGTGGCGCAACCTGTAGCCGGCATCGCTGATGCCGGCAGTCCGGGGTCATCGCCCCCGGCTACAACGAATCTGTAGCTGTCGCCCTGTGGGCGACGTCATCCGCGTATGAATGGCTGCTCATGGTCACGCTTCGCACAGCGAAGCGGCTACAGCGGAATGGTTCTCGTGACTGTTGCCGTGTCGCAATCCGCATTTGCGGAGATTCATGCGTCCGATTGCGCGCAGGCCGCAAAATATTCCGAGAGTAGACGCGGTACTGCGATGATGGTGATGCAAAACGGGCGGGCGATTTTTGAGCATTACGCCAATGGCGGCTCGGCAAGCCGAAGATGGCCGATCTTTAGCGGCACAAAGAGTTTTTGGGGAATCGCCGCACTCGCGGCTGTTCATGACGGGCTATTTGGACTGGACGATCTGGTTTCAGACACGATTACGGAATGGAACAGTGACCGGCGCAAATCACAGATCACGATCCGGCAATTGCTCAGCCAAACCGACGGTATTGACGGTGCGTCGCGTCTTCAGCGCTCAACGGTTCGTGACCGAAACGCGATGGCGATCGGATTGCCCAGTGTGGCTGAACCTGGTTCGGCTTTTATCTACGGCCCAAGTCATCTCCAGATTTTTTCCGAGCTCCTGCGCCGGAAGCTGAAAGGGCGCAACATTATCGCGTATTTTGAAGCGCATGTGGCAGGCCGGCTTGGACTCCGTAGGCTCAATTATAAAAGAGACGCGCGCGGCAATCCGATGTGTGCCACTGGCTTTGAATTAACTGCGCGCGAATGGGCGCGACTGGGCGAGCTTATAATTGGCAATGGCAATTACCATCGCCGCCAAATTGTCCCATCGACTGTTTTGCGAGAAGCGTTCGTCGGTTCGCAGGTAAATCCGGCGTACGGACTCACGTTCTGGTTGAACCAGGAGGCACCGAACGGACGCGAGGCCGATATGGAACGAATGCTCGATTTGCCCTGGCAAAACGCGCAATGGCCCGGCGTTTGCATCTGCAAGAATGCGCCCGCGGACATGGTGGTGGCGCTTGGGTCGCATTACCAGCGGCTATTCATTATTCCGTCGTTGAAAGCAATCATTGTCCGGCAAGGATCGGGCGGAAACTTTTCGGATGCACATTTTCTACGGCTGGTGCTCGGGCGAATTGAATGAACAGGCAGGATTGACTTGCTTGTTGGTCTGGCGAACGATCAGGGCATTATGAGAGATCACGCGCAGGACGAGCAGGCGCTCATCAGAATTCAGCATGAATGGGCGGAAGCGCGCGTGAAAGGCGACAGTTCATACGCTGGGCAAATTGAGGCCGAAGATTGCACGATTGTCTGGCCGGATGGCAGGATCGTGAACAAGCGAGGCGATCTGGAAAGCATGACCGGCGACATCGTCTTCTCCGAATTCAAGATTAGCAATCTGCAAGTGCGCCTTTATGGCGACACTGGAATTGTCGTCGGCCAGGGCACGATCAGAGCGCAGAAGGGAAAGCAAAATCTGCTAGACGGAAAATTCGTGTGGACCGACACATTTGTGAAACAGGATGGCGCATGGAAGGTGATCGCTTCGCAGATCACTCCAGTATTGGAAAAATAATCGCTGACAATTATCTACATTACTTATGAACAAATTCGCACTCGGTTGTGGCGTCCTCATCGCCATTCTGCTTTTCGTCGTCGTAGTTGCTGCCATTGCAATTGGAGGCCGCTACAATAGTCTCGTCCGCTTGCAACAAGCTGTCGATCAAAGCTGGGCGCAGGTGCAAAATGTCTATCAGCGTCGCGCCGATTTAATCCCGAATCTCGTGAACACGGTTTCAGGCGCGGCCAATTTCGAGAAATCAACGCTGGTCGAAGTGACGAATGCGCGCGCCAGTGTTGGTCGCGTCCAAATGCAACTCGATCCAAACAAAGCGCCGACCGACGCCGCACAACTGGAGCAGTTTCAAGCCGCACAGGGGCAGTTGAGCAACGCGCTGTCGCGTTTGCTGCTGGTGGTGGAGCGGTATCCAGAGCTAAAGGCGAATCAAAACTTCCTGAGCTTGCAGGCACAACTGGAAGGAACCGAGAACCGAATTTCCGTCGAGCGCGGCAACTTCAACAAGACGGTGCAAGACTACAACGTGGCGGTGCGCAGTTTCCCGACCAATTTGATCGCGGGCATGCTCGGTTTTTCGCCGAGACCGTTTTTCGCCGCGCAACCCGGCGCGGAAAAACCGCCGCCGGTGCAGTTCAATTTTGGGACGCCCGCTCCGGCAGCGCCGGCGGCTACGCCGTAAACGCAGATTGCGCGCCATGATTCTGGGGAGCACACGCGCCTCGCGTGTTCTTTGCGGCGCCCTTGCCGCAAACCCCGTGCGGCGTGGCATACGACAACGTGTGTTGAAAAGGTTCGGGGTCGTTCGTTGCGTTCGGCGAGGCGCCGAACGCGGCACGTTCGCCACGGCGAATCCGTCCTGTGGCGGACGAGGGCGCGTGTGCTCCCCAATCTTACTCGCGCTCCCTGCCCTGCTCGCGATCAGCGCACATGCCGCGGAAGTGGTTCCGCCAAAACCCGACCGGTACTTCAACGATTACGCCGGCGTCGTTTCGAAAGAGGCTGCTCAGCGGTTTAACGAGCAACTCGCGCAGTTCGAGCGGGACACGTCAGACCAGGTGGTGGTCGCGGTTTTTCCGAAAATGCAGAGCGATTCGGATATTGCGGATTACACGCAGCGCGTGGCCCAGGCGTGGGGCGTCGGCCAAAAGGAACGCCGCAATGGTGTCGTGCTCTTCGTCTTCATCCAGGATCGCAAGATGTTTATTCAGGTTGGCTACGGCTTGGAAGGCGCGCTGCCCGACGCGACGGCGTTCGATATCACCGAGCGTCACATCAAGCCACTATTTCGGGCCGGCAATTATGAGGCTGGCCTCGCTACAGGGATCGATCTGATCTGCAAAGCGATCCGGGGCGAGTACAAAGGATCAGGAAAAACGGTGGCGGAACGCCACGGCGTCGGCGGGGCGGTTTCCGGTGTTTTACCCTTCATCATCTTTGTCATTGTGCTGATCATCCTTTCGCGGCTATCCCGAAAACTGGGCGGTTACAGCTATTCATCGGGAGGAGGTGGGCCCATTTTTATCCCCAGTGGCGGCGGCTGGTCCTCCGGTGACGGCGGTGGCGGCGGGTTTAGCGGATTCAGCGGCGGTGGTGGAAGCTTTGGCGGCGGCGGCGCAGGATCGAGCTGGTGATCAAATGCGAACGCGAGAATTCCTCAGCAAACTCGAGCACGACCGGATTATGCAAGCGATTCGGGAAGCCGAATCGAAAAGCTCCGGTGAGATTCGCGTTTTAATCCAGCGCGGTAAGTTGAAAAGTGATCCCTTGGTTGCGGCGCAGAGAAAGTTTCATCGGCTCGGGATGCACAAGACGCGCGAGCGCAATGCTGTGCTGATTTTCGTTGCGCCTCGTGTTCATAAATTTGCCGTCGTTGGGGACAACGTGATTCATGAAAAATGCGGCAATGAATTCTGGCAACGCGTTGTCGAGAGAATGCGCACGCATTTTCAAAATGAGAAGTTTAGTGATGCGTTAATAGAAGCGGTTAACGAAGTCGGCAGCGTACTGGCCAGGCATTTTCCGCAGACGTTGAGAGACACGAATGAACTGCCGGATGACGTGATCGAGCAGTGACCGTCGCTTTTGGACTGCGGCGACATGTCGCCGCTTTCAAAGTTCGCCACGGCGAATCCGTCCTGTGGCGGGCGCGGACACGTCCGCGCAGTCCAAAGGCTCCGCTTGCAAAGTTGGAGATTTCGTCTTTATTCCAAGCTCCGCAGCGAGTTTTTGAAATTACGCCGTCGGTCCCTGGGTCTCCGTCGCTGGATGCGAGGCCGCACTCGCCAGGGGAAACCCGGCGAAAGAAGCATGGAGCAATGGAGTATTGGAGTGATGGAGTATTGGCCTTGGTGTCTTAACTCATTACTCCAATACTCCACCACTCCATCACTCCAATAGAAGTTATGCCAATCCGTTACGGTCGTTTCGAAATGCCGAAAACTCTCACCAAAGACGAGAGCACGGCCACAGATACCTATGCCAAGTTCTCCGCCGAACCTTTTGAGGCCGGCTACGGTCACACCGTTGGGAACTCCCTCCGGCGCGTCCTGCTTTCCTCACTCGAAGGCGCGGCCATCACAGCGGTAAAAATCACCGGCGCGCAGCACGAGTTCGCCACATTACCCGGGGTCGTCGAGGACGTGACCGACATCGTATTAAATCTCAAAAAAGTTAAATTTAAGCTCGACGGACAAGACCACGAGCCAAAGAAATTGTCGCTCAACGTAAACAAAGAAGGCGAAATCACTGCCGGCGACATCCAGACCATCCAAGGCTTTGACGTCCTGAATCCGAAGCAGGTGATTTGCACTTTGGAGCGAAAACATAAGTTCGACGCCGAACTCGAGGTGCGTGTCGGCCGCGGATTTGCCACCGGCGAGGAAAACAAGCGCCCTGATCAGCCGATCGGTCTCATCCCGATCGACTCCATCTTTTCGCCGGTCACGCGGGTGAAATATGCGGTAGAAAACACGCGTGTCGGCCAGCGCACCGAC
>JBKPBJ010000348.1:0-10206 GCA_046726875.1 Verrucomicrobiota bacterium | reverse complement strand
ATCCGCGGGCCGTATCGTTTCGTGCGTAATCCGATGTACATCGGCGCCGGAATGACCCTGGCCGGCGCTGCGTTCTATTACCAGTCGCCGTCACTCTTGATTTATACCGGCTTGTTCTTTCTCATAACTCACCTGTTCGTTCTGTTGTACGAGGAGCCGACTTTGCGACGGACTTTCGGCGATCAATACGAAGCGTACTGTCGGCGCACCACACGATGGTGGCCGAAGAGAAATTCACACTAACCACGAATCGACACGAATTCACACGAATGTTCGATGCGGTTTGCATCCATAGATTTCGCTGATTTCGCGGCAGAGACGCCGCACAGCGGCGTGGCTACAGATTCCTGAGTTCCTGGCTTCCTGATTGATTTGCTTCTGCGCAGTTCAGGGACCCGCTCGACGGGCTACAGGTTTCCTAGGGTTCCTGACTAGAGAACGCGGGGAAAACGGATGTGCAACTTGATGCACAGGTAGAGGACCAGGATCGCGCCGAGTGTGGAAAAAATGAGACCGGCGGGATGAAATCGACCGGTTATCGGGCGCGAAAACATGTGGGTAACGGCGCCGCCGATGATCGATCCGATGATGCCGAGCACGATTGTCCAGAAAAGCGTCATGTGCACGTGCATCACCGATTTCGCGATGACCCCCGCGATCAACCCAACAAGAATGTACCAGATTAAGTGAAGCATAACTTTTCCTCCGTCGTTTTGACTGCAGAAAGTTGCTGAGTATGGCCAGGCGTTTCACAATTGACCACACTTTTCGCAATTTGAGAAAAGAATACCCGAGCCGGCCGGGCGCTGACTAAGGAAGAAGAATGAATGGAGCAAATGGGATGAGCGACATAGAAGGGTCCGAGCTGGACTGGCATTAGCTGCGCGGGTAACGGCGAGCGAATGTGGGGGCAAAGAGCGAATTAACCGATGAAGGATAAAAGAAAGAAGCGCAGCTGACACGGCCGCCGCTACAACTATTCGTGTTCATTCGTACCTGTCACGCCGTAGCCTTGCAAAGGAGGGTCAATTCGTGGTTAGACTCCGCTAAACGAACTTTTATAGAATTCACCGGTGGATGTGTTTGCGGTGGGACATAATACGTATTGAAGAGCCGGCTCGTTGGTCCCTCTTCGCGCGAGGGCTACGGCGCGACAAGCACATGGAGCTTCAGCGAAAACGGTCAGTCGTACGAGGCGACGTTTTGAAGCCGTCGCTCACGGCCATGCTATCCTGGAACGCAATTCCGCGTTTATCGCCGTTTATCATCCCGAGGAGGTTCATTCCGTGCTGATGACCCTGCACACGCGCGATGGGAATCAACCGCGCTTACGCGCGAAAGGGTTTGGAGAAAATCCTGCGTCGATCACATTCGTGTTCCAGGACATCACCAACTGGAAAAAAGGAACGGAACACATCAATGGTCTCGAGTTCTTTTTTAAAGATCGCGATCACCTCAGCGAAAAGTGGGAGACGCTGAACCCAGACGGAACAAGAACGCATTTCGAATTCGAACTGACTCGGAAAAGCGGCCCGGAGAAAAACTGATAACATCGGATCCAAAAATCGCGCGAATCCTGTCTCGTCCAAAATATGACGCACGCAGAACCGAATCTGTATTCCCGGCAATGGTTTGAGTTCTTTCACTTCGGCATTGAGGCAGCACGGACGATTCAGGAAACTGAGTTCGTCTGTCGCTGCGCGCCTTTTCCTGAATTCCGCAACATTCTTGATGTTTGCTGTGGCACCGGCCGACACGCGCGAGCGCTTTGGAACCGCGGTTATTCAGTAGTCGGCATCGATCGTGACGCCGATGTAATCGCGAAGGCCCGCGAATTGGGACGAGACCCCAATTTGGAAGTCGCCGATATTCGCGAATATCAACCGGAGACTGGAGCGTTCGATGCAGTGATTGTGATGGGACAGAGCTTTGGTCATTTCGATGCCGCAACGAACCGCGAGGTCTTGGCCCGGCTGGCCAGCGGCATTCGAAATCGCGGCCGAATCATCCTCGATTTGTGGAACCCGGAATTTTTCGCCGCACATCAGGGTGAACGCGATTTCAAGACGTCGCGAGGAATTGTTCACGAACGCAAACGTGTCGATGGCGGTCAGCTACTTGTGCAGCTCGATTACCCCGACAGCAGCCGCGAAGAATTCGGGTGGCAATTGTTTACGCCCGCACAGATGAGCACGCTGGCGGGCTCGATTGGCTTGAATCTGCTATTCTCGAGCACAGAGTTTGATACTACGGTTTCTCCTTCTCCTGCTAATCCGCGGATTCAATTCGTTCTCGAACGCACGCGTGAATGACTCGATGGACATGGACATTTTCGTTCGTGTGCATGCAGTGACTTACAAAGAGCGGTGATCGGTTTGTTCGCACCAGGTTACGCACGCAAAACAGCTTTTCAGCTTGCTCTCACTGGGACTCGTCGCTAGAAGCGTTGCACGAAATAATTGGGGGAGCCGTTTGAGTATGAAGACACAAATCCCAAACATCAATGCAATCCGATCCGCCTGGCGCCGAGTCAAAAAGGATATAAAGAACGCCATAATTCGTGACCTGAGACCTGTAAAAGACGTCAAAGGTGGCAGCGGTGTTAAGGGCGAATCCAAACCAACTGCAGGCGGCACCGGCGCCACGCGTGGCCACTAAGAGCACGGTCGTTAGATACGCGAAATCGACGCACTAGGAAGAAGCCGCTCGCACCCGGGTGCGCCGAGTGCGAGACGACTCTACCTCTCTAGTTCAGCGACATGTTGCCTTCTCAGCGGCGACAAACGTCTCCCTGTTCAACGGGGTCGCCGTTCCCGGCTGAGCCGCTGCCGGTGAATTGCTGGATAAAATCCTCCATCGCTTTCGAGGTGCCGATATTTTCCTGGAGGTTGATCTCAGCTTTCTCGCTCAGGACCAGATTGAGTAGTGTTTCGAGAACACTTCCCCTACCCTGGCCTTCGCCCGCATTGCTTATGAAGAGCCGACTCGGTACCAGCGGCTGAACGCTCTTGGAGAATTGATCCGCGAAGACATTCAATGCGTAGAGACGCGGATCACGATAAGCGCTTACCTTTTGCAATGTGACCGCCGCCTCGGCTAAACCTACCTGCGCGATCCTTGAGGATTCGCCTTTGCCGATCAGTTGCTTGGCTCGCGCTTCACCTTCGGCCAGCGTCACCTGTTTTTTCGCTAACTGTTCGGCTTCTGCGAATTCAGCTTGACCACGATTCTGCGCGATCTCGACGGCGATTGCGCTCTGAGTCAGCTCGGTCTGGCGTTCGGCTTTCGCTTTAGCCTGGTTGAGAGCAACCTGTTGTTGCGCAGCCTCTTCTTGTTTCGCATAGGTGGCACGCTGTTCGTCCGCCAACCGCCGCATCCGCAGCTGGTCGAACAATGTTTCGATCGGATCGGCCTTTCCGGGAGCGATCTCTCGCGATTCAGGCCGGCCAATCAAGACCGCAACCACTGATGTCGTAGCGCTTGAAGCGTCCGCCCAGTTCTTCCGTCGCGCGTCTCTGGATTTCTTCACGCTTCGTCAGCAAATCGAGCATGTGTGATGTCTGCGCGACGTCACGGAAATAGGCCGTCAGAATGGGATCAAGCGTCTGCGTAATTAATCTCTTCACATCGCCGAACCGCTGCACTACTGACGGCGCCTTCTGGTAATCGATATGCAGGACCAACGACAGCGGCAGACGCGGTTCATAACCGTCGGCCGTGATCAGGTCGATGCTAGTGAGGTCTTCGTCGTAATGGTGCGCTTCGGTTTGGCCGCTGATCCAGCGCAACACGAAGTTGATTGTCGGGACGAGCTCAACTTTCACCGCGTACGGGTTCAGCGTATTTGCCGGGCGCGAGCGCCGAGCGCCAGACACCGCGATGAGCGGCCTCAACTTGTTCGCCGTAACGAAACGTTTCGCCAGTCGTATCATCCCCCGCTGCGCCATGATATGAGACCACCACGCAAACGTAACCAATCGGGATCAGGGTCTTGGCCTTGATCTCCACTTTGCCGAACCAGCGGTTGATGAAGAACGTGCCGTCAGTCAGCACTTGTAATTGTTTGCCACGTTTTCCTCCGAGTTGCAGGAAGGCTTCCGGGTCCTGGAAATAATTGTGATCCTTTCCATCGATCGCCCTGGCTTCGGGAGCAATGATTTCGCCTGAACCAATGGTTGGCCCGTCCTGAATACTAACTACGCCGATAGTATCGACGTTCGGATTGAAGTCGGGCGTGGCTGCGGCTAACGATGGCGTCGAGCCTCCTTCGCTCGCGCTAGTTTCAGTGAGGCCAGCGCGAAAATGGCTCTGACCGCCAAAGCCTGTTCCGATAACTACCGGATCAAAGGCGCGCATGGAAGCGAGTTGCGCTTTCCACGATTCGTAACGATCGGCTGATTCCCGCACCGGTCCGGAGAACACGCGTTCTTCCGTGATGACGACGAACAGCGCCAAGTTAATGGCATAAACGCCTTCGCGTAGAATCCCGCGCTGTCGGCCGCGTTGACCGTGCGATTCGAGGAATCGAACCGCGTCCTGGAAATGATTGGAATCTACCGTTCGACCGAGTGTTTGGATCGGTTCCAGCGGAACACCGTCACGCGCGTAGACGTGCGCCATTTTTCCTTCGGCTACGACGACGAGCGGTTCTTTATGAATGCGGTATTGCCACGGATATAATCCGAAGTGGATACCGCCACGTAAGAAGCGAGCCTGATAACCGGCCTCACCATTACGGGCAAGGATCTGGCCTTCGCGCAGCGAACCTTTGCTGCTCCATTTTTTCGATGATGCCAACCTGGATATGCGGAATGTAAACAATTCCGAGCAACCGCGGCAGGCACAATAATAACACCACAACCGCAAGTCCTCCCAGCCCCCAAACCCATGGACTGGCTTGTGGAAGTGAGAGAGCGATGTTAGTCATATTTTTGTTACTCCTTTTTAACTTCACCGAGTTAGACATAGCCGGGTGGCGGAAACGCGAACGCGTTCAACCGATTTTTTCGCAATATTTTCCAAAATTTGGCATGCCGGTTGTTTCTTACGAACTGTGTACCTAAGAACGTTCGCCACCTCTGGTTGCGTGTCTTGGCATGCGAGATGATTTTGTTTACGATTCGCGAGCTTATGCATCATAACGCTGATCGTAGATCTCACATGAAATCTGCGAGGACTTCCGTCGGGATTGCCGCGATTCTCGCGTGTTGCTTCGCAGGACACGCGATATCGCAGCCTCAGCAATCAGAAATGGATTCAGCCGATCGGCTGTTTCGGTCCGGAAAATTCGCCGAAGCCGGCAAACTTTACTCGAAAATAGTCGCGCAAAATCCCAAGGATCATTCGGCCATTCTCCAGTTAGGTCGCATTGCATTGCTTTCCAATCGGCTTGATGAGGCGCAGAAGTGGCTGGAAAAGGCCATCAGCCTGCAGTCGAATGACACGGATGCGAAGGTCATGCTGGCAGAAGTGTTTTATCGCCGCGACGATTTTCAAAAGGCAGCGGCTGCGCTCAAAGGTGTCGACGTGAGCAGCAACAAGCTGATCGTTGAGCAGTACCCGGCACTGAATGTGGCGATGTTGGAGAGCTTTAAGGGCCAGACGCCCTATGAGCTGCAAGGCAACGGGGAAAGTATGCGTGTGAAGTTTGTAAAGACCGATCCGCTTCCGATCCTCAACGTGCGCGTAAACGGCGGCAAAGAGGTCACCTTCTTCATCGATACCGGGGGCTCGGTGGTCGCGCTCGACACGGACTTTGCCAAGGAGCTTGGCGTCCCGCAATTCGGCGCCGTGCAAGGCACTTTTTCCGGAGGCGAGCACCAGGAAGTCCAATTCGGGCGGATTGAGTCACTCGCGCTCGGCGATTGGACGATCAAGAACCTGCCAACGGCAATGCTTCCCTTGCGCCAACTTTCGGAAGGATTTGGTGTGAAACAAATCGACGGCATCATCGGGACCACTCTGTTCTATCATTTCCTGACGACGATGGATTATCCACGCGGCGAGCTTATGCTGCGCCGGAAGACCGCCAAAAACCGGGAAGAATTCAAAAAATCGCCAGGCAAGCGAGTCACGGTTCCTATCTGGATGGCGAGCGACCATTTCATGGTGAGCTGGGGTCGTGTGGAAACGCTCCCGCCTTCGCTGCTGTTCGTTGACACAGGACTGATGGGCGCGGGTGTCAAATTGGCGGAGTCGGTTATCAAGGAAGCCGGGATCACTCTGGAGGAAGATAAAGCTTCCGAGGGCGCGGGTGGCGGCGGGAAACTGAAAATCGTGCCGTACACCGTGCATCAGCTTTCCTTTGGAGATATAAAGGAAGAGAACGTCCAGGGCGTTTACGATGGGCCGTTCCCGTGGGAAAACATGTTTGGTTTCCATCTCGCGGGCATGGTCGGCCACGAATTCTTCAGGCCCTACGCGGTGACTTTTGATTTTCAGAACATGCAGATTTTTCTGCAATAGAAGCTCTGAAATAACCCTGCAGCGACGTCGTTCAGGTGCAGCGTTACGACAACCACATTCGTGGAAGATCGAAGCTTGACCTATGTCATTAGCCCTGGAACTCGGATTGACTTATCTCGTTTCGGAGATTCTCCTGACTTTAACGCGGCGGTCACGGAGCAAAACGGGCACGAAGCAAGATCGCAGTACGCTGGGAATAATCTGGCTGGTGATTGCGGTTAGCATCGTGGCGGGCGTTCTCGTCGCTCAAAATTTCCGTGCCGCCGCGCTACCGCACGGACGGATGTTTGCGAGCGCGGGCGTAATGCTGTTTGTCGCGGGATTGATCCTGCGCTGGCGGGCCATCATCACGCTCGGCCGCTTCTTCACCGTGGACGTGACAACCGAAAAAGATCATGAGCTGGTCGAGCGAGGCCCGTTCCGTATCGTGCGTCATCCTTCTTACGCGGGTGTGTTGCTAGCATTCGTGGGTCTCGGCTTGTCGCTGCGCAACTGGGTTGCCCTGCTTGTCATTCTCCTGCCGATTGGCGCTGCTTTCATTCACCGCATGAATGTGGAGGAGGATGCGCTTATGCGCGCCTTGGGTCCCCGCTACGCCAATTACATAAAGCGCAGGAAACGACTTGTGCCCTTCCTTTATTGACATTGCCTGAAACTTTAGGGAAGGGGCTTGCGCCGAGCCCGCCAATTGGACGGACTCGTCCGCGTGCCCAGGTTTCAAAACCTGGCCGTTGCTTCGTATCCATTGCAGCCTGGGTTTTCAGCCGGCTGATCAGCACCACCCTCAACGGCTTTCCGCACCCGACCACCCTTACCGGAGAAAGTTAAAGCTCTTTAACTTTTAACCTCTTCCCGATGTGCGGCCGCTGATGCAGAGATGGGGCACAGCAGTATGGCTACAAGACAAGATCTGCACATAGAAACTCAATCGGTGCTTAGCACGACAATGGGGAGCGCGTGCACGAGCGACCTGTCAGGTGTTGCCTAATTATGATGTCGGGCATCACCCTACAAAATAACAACTGCGTAACCTTTCCGACATGGCGCGGAAGGCCAATTGTTCCGACTTTGGTTGTACAAAATCAACAGAGCCTGGGAGAAAATTATGAAAACGATCCGTCAATTAACCCTTAGTGCTATTTCCGTCTTCTTTGTTGTTGCGGCCGCGTGGCTTTGGACCACGGCGTCTGCGAAAGTAACTCGACAAACGACGCAAAGCTTCGCCGTGGGCCCACGAACGCCGACCGGCTTCGCACAATATGCAACCGCACTGGCCCTTTTGGACGGTTTATTTCAAGCGCCGTGGCGAGGATTCGACACCGGAACTTTCGGTCACGGTTTCGGCCCGGCATCATTCGCCATGGGTGACCTCAACGGAGACGGACACCTCGACATTTTGGTCGGCGACAGCTTTTTCGGCTCCACGGGTATTTCTGTTTTGATGAATAACGGCGACCAAACTTTTGCCGCGCCGGTGTATTACTCCCTTCCACAGGGTCAAACGGTCGGAGAAGTAGCCCTTTCGGATTTCGATTCGGATGGCGATCTGGATGCGTTCGCAACCATCCGCGGAAATTTCGACGACCAGTTGAAGATCAAGGTCTGGCGCAATAATGGGAACGGCACTTTCGCCGCTCCAATTGAATTTCCCACTGGCCAGGGCCCGTCGGGACTCGTGATCGCCGATTTTACAGGCGATGGTAAACCGGACGCTGTCACTGCAAACTACGGCGGTTCGTCGATTTCGTTTTTGAGGCACAACGGCCTGACCGGGCAGCAGGCTGGGTTCCTCCCGCCCGTCAATTTCAATGCCATAAATCACGCCGAAAAAATTGCCGCGGCCGACGTTAACGGTGATGGAATGTTGGACGTAGTTGTCGGCGGCCTGGTTGGCATTGGCCCCTCGGCCACGCTTGCAGTTATGGTCAACACCGGGGACGGCAATTTCGCGGCACCGGTCATTTACGATGCGGCTCCTGGCGGCCGTTTCGGTTCAACTGCCGTGGCACTGGCTGATCTCGATAACGACGGCGATGTCGATCTCATCGGAGGTGGATTGTACAGCAGCGGTTCAATCGACAACGGAGCGGTAACGATCCGGCGAAATAACGGAAGCGGTACCTTTGGCTCGGCCGAAATAATCTTGTTCGACAACTTTGTTTCGCAGCCAAAGGAGCTTACCACCGGCTTCCTCAACGGTGACGGCTTTCCGGACATTGTTGCTGCGGTTCCTTCCGGCAGAGCGATCGAGGGTTTTGTCGCCGTCAACAGCAATGGTTCCGGCGGCTTCAATACGCCGGTTTACTACGAAGCTTCGCAACAGACATTCGACGTCGCCATTGTTGATCTCGACAAAGACGGCCACGCTGATGTCGTTACGCTCGCAAACTCCTCGGCGGCAGTCACTGTTCATCAAAATCTCGGTAATGGTTCATTCCGGGTGCTGACGCGATACGAGGTCGCGTCGCTTTCCGACGCCGTTGAAAGTGCTGATATCGATAACGACGGCGATATCGATATTGTGGTGAATGGAGAGTTTGATATCTCATCAGTCCAGCCTCTCGTAAAGATTCTGAAGAATAACGGCAACGGCACGTTCGCTCCGGCGATTGATTATACACCTACGCGAAATTTCGCCGACATGAAGCTGCGGGATATCAACGGCGATGGTTTTGTCGATCTGATCTTTGGCCCGGACGGGAACTTTGAGCCTTACCATTTTGGTACGGCGTTGAATCTCGGCAATGGAACCTTCGCCCCCACCGTTGTGACAAACGTCTTCTCCTGCGGTGAAGGCACGATCGACGCCGCCGACCTCGATCACGACGGCGACCTCGACATTGTGCTGACCGAAGAAGAAACCTGTCCCGGAGTCCCCGCTCACATCTTTGTTTTCCGGAATGATGGAAATCAGAACTTCGTTCGAATGCCCGATATTGTGCTGCCCGGTCGATTGCCTCATGGCCTGGCTCTGGCGGATGTAACCGGCGATGGCAATATCGACATTATAACTGCCCTGTCAGATGGTATGGGTGTATTCCCGGGCAACGGCAACCTTACGTTTGGAGCCCCGATCATCAGCACGACTGCGCCCTTCAAATTTAAGATGGCCGACTTTAACGGGGACGGTTTGCTCGATGTAGGCATGATCATGCAGCAGGATTCCTTCGGCACAGACTTGATTGGGACCGCTTTGGGGAATGGTAACGGAACCTTTCAAGCGGTAAGAACGCAGACCGGCTCGAGTGTTTTGGAAACTCTTCGGATCAGCAACGACTTGGAACCTGCTGACGTGAACGGCGACGGAACGCCCGATCTCGTGGCATTTAACTATGCATCGAATGATGTGTCGGTCTTTATTGTAAATCCGGACGGCAGCCTGCGTCCACACCAGCGGTACGGCATCGGCAACACGCCCATCCTTGGGACCGTGGCTGACTTTAACGGTGATGGCCGAATCGATATTGCCGCAGCGATTGGGCTCCCTCCGAGCGGGCTGCACAATGCGATCGTGGTCCTTCTTAATGCTGGGGCACCAAGCCCGACGCCAACGCCTACTCCAACAGCTACGACCACGCCTAGTGCGACTCCGACAGTAACGCCTTCCGCTACGCCCACGGCAACGCCTTCGTCGACTCCAACAGCGACGCCTAGCTCTACACCCAGGCCAACGCCGAGCCCAAGACCAAGAGCTACGCCAAGGCCCAGGCCAACACCGGCTCCCCGGCCGTAAGTGGGAAG